>CALERM010000097.1 GCA_937907715.1 uncultured Clostridia bacterium | reverse complement strand
TGCAATGCCGTCTCGCAGGTAACGGGCATGCAGCCCGCCATCAAGTGGCCGAACGACCCGGTGCTGAACGGCAAAAAGCTCTGCGGCATTCTGACCGAGCTGTCCATGTCGCTGGAGACGCAGGAGCCGGAATATGTCGTCATCGGCATCGGCATCAACTGCAACCAGACGCAGTTTCCGCAGGAGCTTTCCATGGCGACGTCGCTTCGCATCGAAGCAGGACGCGCGGTAGATGTAAACGCCATCGCCGCGGCGCTGCTTGGGGAGCTTTCGCGGATGCGGCGCGAGTTTTTGAGCCGGAAGTCCGACTGGATTGCCGCGTTCTCGCAAACCTGCCTGACCGTCGGCCGGGACATTCAGATTCTGCGCGGCGAAGAGGTCCGGCAGGCAAAGGCGACCGGCATCGGTCCGGACGCGGAACTGTTGGTCGAATATCCAGACGGCACAAGCGGCAGCGTCTCTTCCGGCGAAGTGTCGGTGCGGGGATTATATGGGTATGTATGATTTCATTGCCAAAAAAAGCTGACGCTTTTGGACGTACTGAATTTTTGAAAGGAGCTTTTTCATGACAAACGAGGTTTTACAGGCAATCGAAGCGCGCAGAAGCTGCCGCAGCTATGAAGAAAGACAGATCTTGCCCGAGGAGCTCAGCGCCGTCACGCACGCAGGCACCTGGGCGCCCACCGGCATGGGCAGGCAGGCGGTGAAAATCGTCGTCGTGCAGGACAAGGATACCATCGCGAAGCTCGAGCGCATGAACGCCGCCATTCTCGGCAATCCCGACGCGCACCCGTTCTACGGCGCGCCGACGGTGCTGGTGGTCTTTGCTGACTCGACCGTTCCCACGCATGTACCCGACGGCTCGCTGGTCCTCGGCACGATGCTGCTTGCCGCTTCCTCCATCGGGCTCGGCTCATGCTGGATCAACCGCGCGAAAGAGGCGTTTGAAACCGGGGAAGGAAAGGCGCTGAAGACCGCGTGGGGAATCGAGGAAACCTACGTCGGCGTCGGCAACTGCATCCTCGGCTACGTCAAGGGCAGTCTTCCCGCGCCCGCGCCGCGCAAGGCGGACTATATCGTCACGGTCTGACCCTTCCAAAAACAAGCAGGAGGTACACCATGAGCTACGAACAAGCGGCATTTTGCAGCGCCGTCGGGCGCGGCGAGGAAATTTTCTGGGTAAATCCGGAGAAAAAGCCCTATCGCGAGGTCGAAGCGTCGCTCCCCTTTTCTGCGGCGCAGATCGAGGACGCGGAGGCAAGGCTTGCGCGCTTTGCGCCGTTTCTGGAGCTGAAATTCCCCGAGACCATCAAAACGCACGGTCTGATCGAGTCTCCGCTGCGCGAAATACCCGGCATGCACGAATGGCTCTGCGAGCCGTGCCCTGAAGCGCCGGTCGGCAAGCTGCTTCTCAAGATGGACAGCCATCTGGCGGCAGCAGGCTCCGTCAAGGCGCGCGGCGGTATTTATGAGATTCTGCACCATGCGGAAACGCTTGCGCTCGAACACGGGATGTTGCAGCCCGGCGAGTCCTACACACGCTTTGCAGATCCCGATTTTCGGGCGTTTTTCGGGACGTACTCGCTGCATGTCGGCTCGACCGGCAATCTGGGGCTCAGCGTCGGCGTCATCGGCGCGGCGCTCGGCTTTCAGACCTGCGTTCATATGTCTGCCGACGCCAGGCAGTGGAAAAAGGATCTGCTGCGCAGCCGCGGCGTGGAGGTGCGCGAATACGCCTCCGACTACTCTGCGGCAGTCGCGGCAGGGCGCAGGCTGGCGTCTCAGGACAAGCGCGCCTATTTTGTCGACGACGAACAGTCGCAGGACCTGTTTCTGGGTTATGCGGTCGCGGCGAAGCGGCTGCAGAAGCAGCTGGAGGCAATGCAGATTCCGGTAGACGATGCGCACCCGCTGGTCGTGTATCTGCCCTGCGGCGTCGGCGGCGCGCCGGGCGGCATCTGCTACGGGCTGAAAAAGCTGTATGGCGACAACGTGATCTGCTGCTACGTCGAGCCGACGCAAGCGCCCTGCATGCTGCTGGGGCTCGGCACGGGCAGAATGGAGGACATCTGCTGCGCGGACGTGGGCTTGAGCGGCAAAACAGCGGCGGACGGTCTGGCGGTCGGACGACCGTCCGGGCTTGTGGCGCGGGCGACGCGCGAGCTTGTCTCCTGCGAGGCGACCGTGCACGACCGCGCGCTGTTCCGATATCAGAAAAAGCTCTGGGAGACAGAGAATATTTTCATCGAGCCGTCTGCCTGCGCGGGCTTTCACAGCTATGTCCAGCTGGCGCGCGCGTGCGCGGCAGGTCTTGCGCCCGAGTCGCTGCATCCGGCGCTGTGCAATGCGACGCACATCGTCTGGGCAACCGGCGGCAGCCTTGTTCCCGAGCAGGAGCGGCAGAGCATGCTGCAAACAAAAACCACCCCCGAAGATCTCGGCACGACGCCTCTGATTTTCCAATAAAATCTGTCAAAAAGAGCGTGCGCGCAGGCAGTGCCTGCGCGCATGCGTGTTTATTCAAGCTCGTCGAGCGTCAGCCGGAAGCTGTCCAGGAAGTGCTCCATGAAATAATCGAGGCACGGAAGCTGCATATCACGAAGCGCCTGACAGGTCTGCTTTTCCGCCTGCGTGAACTCCGAGTTTCCCGCCTTCAGCTCCTCGACGCACTTTAAATATGCCGAGAGCTTATCCGCCGCCTTGACGATCACGCAAACAGTCTCGTCCGACTCAAACAGCAGCGGCTCGTAGCTTTTCTGCAGCTCCTGCGGAAGAAGCCCCAGAAGCTTTTCGCAGCTGACCGCCTCGACCTGCTTGTACGCCTTTTTGATTTCGGGGTTAAAATACTTGATGGGCGTCGGCAGATCGCCGGTCAGAATCTCCGATGCGTCGTGGAACAGCGCCGCCGTCGCGCAGCGGTCCGGGTCTGCCGTGCCGCCCAGAATGTCCCGCTCGATCAGCGCCAGCGCATGTGCCAGAACGGCGACCATGTGGCTGTGCTCCTGAATGTTTTCCTGAAAGGTGTTGCGCATGAGTCCCCAGCGGGCGATGTAGCGCATGCGCGAGATGAGCGCGAAAAATTTATACTGCATGTTCTGTCTCCTTTACTGGACCAAAGATCTTTCCTTCCATTTGCCACGGAAGAAATGCGCATAGCAGGTAAGAAGCGTCAGTGTCCAAGCCATACCCTGACTCCACCAGATTGCCGTATAGCCGAACGCCGTCTGGTACAGGCAGTAGGCGAACACGACGCGAAGTCCCAGCGCCATGAGCGCGTAAAACGTTGCGTGGAACCCCTCGCCCACGCCCTGGAACATACCGTTGGCGGGGAAATAGACCGCGAAAACCGGCATCGTGAGCGCCGAGGCAAGCAGGTGCTGACAGCAGATGCCAGCCGCCGCTTCATCCAGCCTGAACGCACCGACGATGAAGCTGCGCCCGGCAAACTGGCAGAGGCAAAGCGCCGCCGTCATCAGAAGCGACACCAGAACGCCCTGCCCCAGTCCTTTTGACACGCGCTCCGGCTGGCGCGCGCCCATGTTCTGTCCGGCGTAGGTCGCCATCGTGTTCTGGATGCCGATGATCGGAATCATCAGGATGTTTTCCATCCGGCTGGCAACGGTATAGGACGCAATCATGCGCTCGCCGAAGAGATTGACGAGCTTCTGCAAAAACAGAAAGCCGCATGAGACAATCGACTGCTGCAAAGCCATCGGCGCGCCGATCTGAAGCACCCGCGCCGCGGCAGTCCGGTCGAGCCGCAGCTCGCGGGCAGAAAAGCGCAGCAGCTCATAGCGCCTGCGCATGTAGGAAAAGCCCACGACGCACGAGGCAAGCTGCGACAGCACCGTCGCAATTGCCGCGCCGGCGACGCCCATGTGAAACCCTGCCACGAACAGAAGGTCCAGCACGACGTTGAGAAGCGACGAGACCAGCAGAAAATACAGCGTCGCCTTGCTGTCTCCGAGCGCGCGCAGAATTGCCGCCGCAATATTATAGCCGAACTGGAAGATCAGACCGACGGCGTAAATTTGAAAGTACAGCGCCGCCTGCGGCAGAAGCGTCTGCGGCGTGCCCAGAAATTTTTCCAGAAACAGCTCCGCGCTGCAAAAGCCGAGGACGGACATCAGAAGCCCCAGCGCCAGCATCAGAATGATCGACGACGCCGCGTAGCGCCGCAGATCTTCCAGCCGGTTTGCACCAAAATACTGCGAGATCAGCACGCCCGCACCGACGGAAAAGCCGATGGCAAGCGCCGTAAAAAGCGCCGTCAACGACGCGCAGGAGCCGACGGCGGAGAGCGCCTGCTGGGAATTAAAGTTGCCGACGATGATGGTGTCGGCGGTGTTATAGAGCTGCTGTAAGAGGTTGCCTGCCATGATCGGCAGCGCAAACTGCACAATCAGCTTCCAGGGCGTACCCCGGGTCATGTCCTTTGTCATGCCACGTCTCCTGTGTATCAAAGTAAATTTTATTCTATCACAGAAAAAGGCGAAAGTAAAACAGAGCTTTCCACTTGCCAAACCTTTAACCCTGTAGTATAGTAGGTTAAAAGAAGGGAGCGATTCCTATGATGATTTCCACCAAAGGGCGCTACGCCCTGCGCGTGATGCTGGACCTTGCCGGGCATATGCAGGACGGCTACATTCCCCTTGCCGCAATTGCCGCGCGGCAGCATATTTCTGAAAAATATTTAGAGAGCATCCTCTCGGTTCTGAGCAAGGCGGGGATGCTGCGCGCTCTGCGCGGCAAGGGCGGCGGCTATAAGCTGGCAAAAGCGCCGGAGGCGTACTCGGTCTATGACATTCTGTGCCTCACGGAAGGCACGCTCGCGCCGGTGGCATGCCTCGAGGCGGGACAGAGCTGCGAAAACTCCGCCGCGTGCAGCACGTATCCTCTGTGGCAGGGACTCGACGAGACGGTCCGCAATTACCTCGCAGGCTTTACGCTGCTGGATGTCCTGCACATGAAAAAACCGTAAACATGCAAATTCCCGCCGCACCATCGGTGCGGCGGGCTAATTTTATTTGCGGATGGAAAGCTCGAGCATCTCGAGCGCCGGACGCAGCTGGTTATAAAACTCCGCAGCGGTCCGCGCCGCGGGAACGCGCGTGACGTACCACTCGCACGGCTCCATCTCAGAGTCGCCAAAGCGTCTTGCAAAGTCCGCGCCCATGTGAAGCGCCTGCGCATAGGGAAGCAGCTTGTAAAAATACTGCCCGTCGCGCGATAAAAGCATTGCCACATGGCGCTCGGAGAGCTTCTCGAGTCCCTTGCGGAAGCCGAGGCTCTGGGAAATGAGCTGCGCGCCGAGCTCGGTGCGCCTGCCGCCGTGCAGCGTGAGAAGTCCGCACACAAAGCTCATCGCGACCGCGACAAGCATCGCAAGCCCTGCGCCGGAAAGCTGCCCCGCAATCAGAAGCGCCAGCGCGCACGCGGCAGAAAGAATCATCGCCGGAATATTGCCCAGGTAGTAAGAACGCGGCATGCGCGAAATAAGAACGCTTAACGCCAGTCCCGCCAGCATGCACACAAACAGGACCAGCCCCCGCGCGGGCATGCTTGGCAGCAGCTGGCTCATGACGGCAAGAGACGCAATGCTTGCCGCAATTGCGCACAGCGCCTGCATGATTTTGACGTTGCCGCTCGAACGCGCGTAAAGCCGCCGGTCCCAGTAGCGCCGGATGGCGCGCATGGCATGCTGCGCGGTGGTTTTATAGACAAGGCTTGCCCCGTCGCACACGTCGCCGCGCGAGAAAAGCGCCGAGAAAATCTTGACCTCGAGCCGCTTTCGCTCGTTGCCCATGATCACCTGCCGGTGCAGCAGGACATGTCCCTTTTCATCCATCTCGATGGTCAGGTATCCGAGCGCCGCCCAGTGGCAGATGAGCATGTTGAAGTCCGGCACGCCGCCCGCAAGCAGGTACGGCAGATCGCACGGCAGCGCGGCGTCCGGCGGCGCTGCGCGGCTGGAAACCGAAAGCCGCTTCGAGCGAAGCGTCAGCGCCCAGTACAAAAGCGCGAGCGCACTGAAGACCATCACAAGCGCCGTCTCTACCCAGCCGGACGACCAGCTGGCGTATTTGCCCGCAAAGTAGCCCTCGCCGACGGTGAGCGTCATGGAAAGAGACTCGTGGTCGCGCAGCGCGGTCGTGACCGTGCCGCCGATCATTCCCTCGCGGACGGTGAAGCTCATGTAGTCTTCAATCACATCGCCGTAGTATCCGCTGGTAAACGCCGGGTAGCTCTCAAAGGCGGCGGGAAGCGAGATGGTAAAATCGTAGTTGTTGATTGCCCAGTTCCACTTGGGCGCAAGCAGCGGCAGGTTCAGAGTCTGTACCTTATCCTCCTCGGTAACAAGCCCGGAGATGCTGTAGCTGATGGTAAAGGTGCGGCTGCCGGAGAAGCCGCCGTTGGAGGATAAAACCAGAACGGTGTAGCCGTCCTGCGTCGTTTTTTTGTATTTGTAGCCCGCGACGCTGATTTTTTTCGCGTTTGCCGCCAGCGGAAGCTCGAGCGTGTCCTCCGTGCCGGCAATGTCGATGGTGACGGTCTGGATGATCTGGCAGTTGCCCGCCGCGTCGACCGTGCAGTCGGTTTTCATATCGGTAATGACGGTTGTATCTGCGGCAAGCGCCGGAACGCAGAGCGCCAGCGCGCATAAAACCGCCAGAAGCAGCGTGATCAGTCGTTTCGTTTTCTCCACCTCACTTCGAAGCGTTATGATATCTGGTGTATTCCTCAACAAAATACCACAAAATGCACGAAAATGCAACCGTTCTGCGCAGACACACGCGAAAATCGGCATTCCGGTGCAGCGCGGTGCATTTCGGTGAAAAACACAAAACAAACCGGCATTTTCTGGCGGGAAAGCCCGTTGATTTCCGTCCGGAATTACGATATGATAGCTCTGGAGATAGCGCCGGACGGCAAGCGGGCAGCACGGGCGGCGCGCAGATAAAAAATAAGGAGTTACATCTCATGATTATTACACAGAAAAAGCCTCTGGAGGAGGTTCTGGCGCTGGTCGGCGAGGCGAAAACCGTCGCGGTCATCGGCTGCGGGCTGTGCGCCTCCACCTGTCAGACCGGCGGCGCGCCGGAGGTCGAAGCGATGAAGCAGGCGCTTGAAGAAGCGGGCAAGACCGTCGTCATAACCGATGTGGCGGATGCGTGCTGCATGAAGCTCGGCGTGCGCGCCAAATGTAAGGCAATATCAAGCGCGGCGCCCGAGTGCATCGTGTGCATGTCCTGCGGCGATGGCGTGCAGACCATCGCCAAAAACTGCACCGGCATTCCCGTCTACCCCGCCAACAACACCATGTTCCTCGGCGAGGTCGCGCGCGTGGGCATCTGGGAAGAGGCTTGCAAGATGTGCGGCGACTGCGTGCTCGGCACAACCGGCGCAATCTGTCCCATCACCCAGTGCGCCAAGAGTCTGGTCAACGGTCCGTGCGGCGGACAGAAGAACGGCAAGTGCGAGGTCAACCCCGAAAATGACTGCGCCTGGATTCAGATCTACAAGCGCCTCGAGCAGCTCGGGCAGCTCGACAAGCTCACCATGACGCGCCCCGACAAGGGCTATGAAAAGGTCGCGTATCCGAGAACGATCAACCAGAGGGGGAAGAAGGCATGAGCAGATTAAAACAGGCGCTGGAAACCGGAAAATTTGGCGTGACCGCCGAGATGGCGCCCCCGAAGGGCTATGATTTTACCGAGCAGCTGGAGGCAGGCAAGCTGCTTGCCCCCAAGGTCCACGCCGTGAACGTCACGGACATGCAGTCCGCGTCGCTGAAGGCGTCGAGCCTCGGGCTCTGCATTGCGCTCAAAAACGCGGGCGTCGAGCCGATTTTGCAGATGACCGGCCGCGACCGCAACCGCATGGCGATTATGGCGGATGTTCTGTCTGCGGCAAGCTTCGGCATTGACTCGGTTCTCGCGCTCACCGGCGACCATCCGGTCGTGGGCGACTGCAAGGACGCAAAGCCCGTGTACGATCTCGATTCCGTCGGCATTCTGAACATGCTGACAAAAATGGAAGAAACGAACTGCGACTGCGGTGGCAACGAGATTGCCGGCGGCGCGCCGAAGCTCTACAAGGGTGCATCCGTCACGCCGGTCTATGAGCCGGTGTTCCTGCAGATCAACAAGCTCCGCCAGAAGGTGGCGGCAGGCGCAGCGTTCGTCCAGACGCAGGGCATTTTTGATCTTGATGCGTTCAAGCGCTTTTTGGAGCAGGTGGACGCCGCGGGCATCAGGACCCACGTCATGGCAGGCATCATTCCGCTCAAGTCTGCGGGCATGGCGCGCTACATGAACGAAAATGTCCCCGGCATTGCCGTGCCGCAGGAGATGATCGACCGCCTTGCCGCCGCTGCAGAAGAGGGCAAGGCAAAGGGCGTCAAGGGTCTTCCGATGAAGCTCGGCATGGAGATGGCGGCGGAGATGATCGCGAAGATCAAAGACGAGCATCTGTGCGACGGCGTCCACATCATGGCAATCGGCGCAGAGAAGAACGTTCCCGCGATTCTCGATCTTGCCGGTATCACCATTTAAGCGTTCCCATAACACAAAAGGACCATCCCGGCGGGATGGTCCTTTGTTTATTTTCCTGTGCCGAGCGCCTGTATGGAATAGGTCAGGCAGAAGCACGCGCCGCCGGCGTAGATCAGCATGGACGAAAGCTCCTGCCCCGCCATCGCGCTGACGCCGAAGAATACGCCGCAGAGGCTGTAGAAGCAGAGCCTTCTTCTTGCGCCATGGTCAAACGAGAAGCTTGCCGCGTGATAGGCTGCGATCATGAAGCAGATGAGCGCGAACAGGCAGAAGCAGTAATCCAGAATTGCCGGATCGTGCATCCAGCGGCGGAAGTCGAAAAAGAGCTTGCACACGTAGTACAAAATCGCCGGAACATACAGCATGGCAGACGGCGCGTTCGGTTTCAGCCGCAGCACGCCGCTCATCAAAAGCGCCAGCGCGCCCACGACGCCCAGCGCGCAGATCAGCTTTGCCGCCGTGCCGTCGGAGGAAAAGCGCAGCACGCAGCCCGCGCCGAGCGCGAGCGCACCGAGCAGGCTCAAAAGCGCGTCCGCGCGCATCGGGCGGAACACCTCGTCATAGCGCGCGCGCTTTTCCAGCGTCGCCGCCGACAGCCAGAACAAAAGCGCCATCAAAACGCTGAACGCAATCAGCGGAATCGCGCTCCCGCCGGACAGCATCGTTGCATGAAAAAAATAGCCAAGCAGCCCCGCCAGCACACCAAGCCAGGGCACTTTTGAAAAACCGATCTTCCGCGCCATACCGAACGTCCCTTCCCCTTTTTAAGGAACCTCTGAATCAATCATCTGCGGCGGACGGCGAATCTTTTCCGCCAATGCTGCGGTTTGGAAAGCTTGAAATACACAAAGTATTCCTGCGCTTTCAAACCTTGCCTTGACGAAAAATCTTTCGCCGACCGCTCTTGCCGATTGCTCCAGAGCTTCCTTCTGTTTAACTATAGTATAGCATATCGGCGAAGCGTTTTACAGACAAAAAGGTGTGAATTTTTTGAAAACAGCGTCAGACCCGGTCCGGCGGGCGAAAAAATGCGGAAAAACGCCGCAATTTTTCCCAAAACGTGAGAGATTTCTCTTGCATTTTTCGCCTGCCGATGGTATAATCCAACTATCTTGATAGTAGTTTTACTGGAGAGTGGGGAATGTTTCCCCACTCTTTCTTGCTGAGAAAGGAAGTTTCACATGAAGATCACGGAAACCGTCCGGCAGTTTGCCGAGCCTGTGGTGCAGGCGCACGGCTGCTCGCTGTGGGATGTGGAGTATGTCCGCGAGGGCGCCGACTGGTTTTTGCGGCTGTACATCGACAAGCCCGGCGGCGTGGACATCAACGACTGCGAGGCAATCTCGCGCGCGGTCGATCCGATTCTCGATGAAAAGGACCCGATTCCCGACAGCTACAGCTTTGAGGTCTGCTCGGCGGGACTCGAACGCGTTCTCAAGCGCCCGGGCGATTTTGCGCAGTTCATGGGGTCCATGGTCCTCGTGCGGCTCTATCAGCCGAAGGACGGCAAGAAGGAAATTGTGGGAACGCTCGCGGGCTACGACGACGGCGCGGTGACGCTTGCCATCGGCGGCGAGACGGTCCGCTTTGAAAAGAAGGAAGTCGCGCTGGTGCGGCTGTATGTGGAGTTTTAAGGAGGAGTACAGAAAACATGAACGCTGAAATTTTTGCGGCGCTGGCGCAGCTGGAAAAAGAGCGCGGCATCCCGCAGCAGTACATGATCGACAAGATCACGCAGGCTCTGGTCGCAGCGTATAAAAAGGACAAGGAAGGCTATACCGATAACGTATTCGTCGAGGTAGAAGACGGAGACCTCAAGATGTATGTGCAGAAGGAGGTCGTCGACGACGTGCTGACGCCTGCCACCGAAATTTCTCTTGACGCCGCGCGCAAGATCAACAAGCACGCCGAGCTGGGAGATCTGGTCAACGTCGACGTGCGCACCCAGAACTTCGGGCGCATCGCCGCCCAGACCGCAAAGCAGGTCATCATCCAGGGCATCCGCGAGGCAGAGCGCGGCATGATCTTCGACACGTTCTCGTCGAAGGAGCATGAAATTCTCACCGGCACCGTCCTGCGCATCGCACCCGACACCGGCGACATGACCATCCGTCTCGGCGGAACCGGCAGCGACCGCACCGATGCGATGCTCGCCGCCTCCGAGCAGGTCAAGGGAGAAAGCTACCGCGAAGGCGATATCATCCGCGTCTACGTCGTGGAGGTCCGCCGGTCGACCAGAGGTCCGCAGGTCATCGTATCGAGAACGCACCCGGGTCTTGTCAAGCGGCTTTTTGAACTCGAGGTACCCGAGATTGCGTCGGGTCTGGTGGAGGTCAAGTCCATCGCCCGCGAGGCAGGCTCGCGCACAAAGCTTGCCGTCTGCGCCACGCAGGAAAACATCGACCCCGTCGGCGCGTGTGTCGGCACGAGAGGCGCAAGAGTCGGCGCTGTGGTCGACGAGCTGCACGGCGAGAAGATGGACATCATCGTCTGGTCCGAGGACCCGGCGAAGTTCGTAGCAGCAGCGCTGAGCCCGGCAGACGTCGTCTCCGTGACGGTGCTGCCCGGCGCGCAGAAGGCGTGCAGAGTCATCGTCCCGGACGATCAGCTGTCGCTTGCCATCGGCAAGGAAGGACAGAACGCGCGTCTTGCCGCAAGACTCACCGGCTACAAGATCGACATCAAACCTGCCTCGCAGGCAGCCGAGTTTGAGCAGGTGCAGGAGCCTGCCGCGCAGGAGGATACGAAGCCCGCTTCCGAAGCGGAAGAAACAGAATAACCGTTTTTCATACGGAAGGAGGTACAAAGCCGGATGCAAAAGAAGATTCCCATGCGCCAGTGCGTCGGCTGCCGCGAGATGCGGCCCAAAAAAGAGCTGGTGCGCGTGGTCAAAAGCCCGGAGGGCGCCATCAGTCTGGATTTTCGGGGGAAAGCCCCGGGGCGCGGCGCGTACCTCTGCCCGAACAGCGAGTGCCTGAAAAAAGCGATCCGCGCCAAGGCGTTAGAGCGCGCCTTCGACACCCGGATTCCGCAGGAAATTCTGGACG
Source organism: uncultured Clostridia bacterium (assembly GCA_937907715.1). GTDB lineage: Bacteria > Bacillota > Clostridia > Oscillospirales > Oscillospiraceae > CAG-170. The sequence goes on along the minus strand of CALERM010000097.1, from coordinate 9,151 downwards.
AACTGGTCAGAACTATGGAGGAGCAGCGCGATGAATGACATGCAGCGCAAGGCGCTTTTGCTTCTGGGTCTGGCGCGGAAGGCGCGCAAGCTTGAAATTGGAGAGGAGCCCTGCGGGATTGCCTGCCGCAGCGGAAAAGCGAAGCTGCTGCTCATTGCGCACGACGCGGGCGACCACACGTTCCGCCGCGCAAGGTCCTATTGCCGGGCGGGAAAGCCCCCGTACCTGTGCGTGCCGTTCACGAAGGACGAGCTGGGAGACGCACTGGGCTGCAACGCCTGCGCGCTGTGCGCGCTGACAGATGCGCCGTTTGCAAAGGCGTTTCTGGAGGACCTGCCGGAGCTGGCGCAGCAGCATGAGCAGATCGTGCAGGAGCTGACGCGGCAGACCGAGCGCGTGCAAAAACGCCGCCAGGAAGAAAAGGCACACCGGAAAAACGTGAGATTTGGTAAAAAGTAATGGAGGTGGCTGTATGAGTATTGAGATCAAGCAGAAAATCAAAGAGGTGGCAGACGATTTTGGGATGCCCGCCAAGAACCTCATTGAAATTGTCGGAAAGTTTTATGATAAGCCCAAGAGCAGCTCGCAGAATCTGACGGAAGAGCAGCTGAACGTGATCTTCGACTATATCACCGCACAGAACCAGATCGGCTCCATCGCCGAGGTGTTCGCCACCGCGAAGCCGAAGGAGGAGCCGAAGCCCGCCGCACCCGCGCCCGCTGCGCCGCAGCAGAGCCAGCCCAATCAGCCGCGCCCGCAGCAGAGCCAGCCGCGTCCGCAGGGGAGCTTCAACAACAATAACCGCCCGGCGCAGCAGCAGAATCAGCGCCCGCAGTTTAACCAGCGCCCGCAGCAGCCCAACCAGCAGCCGCGTCCGCAGCAAAATCAGCCGCAGCAGCCGACACCCCAGAGTCAGAATGCGCAGAACAATGCGCAGCAGCCTGCCAAGCAGCCGCAGCCCGAGCGCAAACGCGAGCGCCGCGTGATCGACACCAGCGCCGTCACCGTCAACGCCGACCGCTACGACGACCGCGTCGATGCTCTGGTCTCCGAGCGCGTACAGAATTATTCCAGCGGCAAGCAGAAAATTGGCAACAAGAACAAAAAGCAGCAGGCGAAGAAGTTCGGCACCAAGAACCGCTCCGAGGAGCAGGAAAAGATGCGCCGGCTTCAGCTCGAAATCGCCAAAAAGGCGCCGCTGGTCGTCAAGATTCCGGACGAGATCACCGTCGGCGAGCTTGCCTCGCGCATGAAAAAGACCGCTGCAGAGGTCATCAAATGCCTGCTCAAAAACGGCGTAATGGCGTCTGTCAACCAGACCATCGACTACGACACCGCGGAGTTTGTCGCCGTGGAGCTGGGCTGCAAGGTCGAGCGCGAGGTCGTCGTCACCATCGAAGAAAAGCTCTTCGACGATCATGAGGACACGGCAGACGAGCTGGTCTCCCGTCCCCCGGTCATCGTCGTCATGGGTCACGTCGACCACGGCAAAACATCGCTTCTGGACTATATCCGCCACGCGAAGGTCGCAGCCGGCGAGGCGGGCGGCATCACCCAGCACATCGGCGCTTACACCGTGAAGGTCGGCGATCAGCCCATCACCTTCCTCGACACGCCGGGTCATGCGGCGTTCACCGAAATGCGCGCGCGCGGCGCGATGTGCACCGATATTGCCATTCTTGTGGTCGCCGCCGACGACGGCATCATGCCGCAGACAATCGAGGCAATCAACCACGCCAAAGCGGCGAACATTCCCATCATCGTCGCCGTCAATAAAATGGATAAGCACGGGGCAAATCCCGACCGCATTCTCACCCAGCTGACCGAGCATGGTCTGACGCCTGCCGATTGGGGCGGCGAGACCGAGGTCTGCAAGATCTCCGCGAAAACCGGCGAAGGCATCGACGATCTTCTGGAGACCGTCCTTCTGACTGCGGAAATGCTGGAGCTCAAGGCAAATCCGAACCGCGCCGGCAAGGGCTGCGTGCTCGAAGCGCGGCTTGATAAAAACCGCGGTCCGATTGCAACGCTTCTGGTCCAGAACGGTACGCTCCATCAGGGCGACCTCATCATTGCGGGCACTGCTGTGGGCAGAGTCCGCGTCATGACGAACGACAAGGGTTTGCAGGTCAAGGACGCCGGTCCGTCGATTCCGGTTGAGATCACAGGTCTGACCGAGGTTCCCGCGCCGGGCGATGCGTTTAACGCCGTCGCCGACGAGCGCATGGCGCGCCAGCTGGTCGAGCAGCGCAAGCAGAAGATCAAGGACGACGCCAACAAGCTCAACCAGAAGGTGACGCTCGAGAGCCTGTTCTCGAAGCTGCAGGAGGGCGAGATGAAGGAGCTGAACCTGATCGTCAAGGCAGACGTGCAGGGCTCGGCGGAGGCGGTCAAGGCGTCGTTGGAGAAGATTTCGAACGACGAGGTCCGTGTCAAGGTCATCCACGCAGGCGTCGGCGCGATCAACGAGTCCGATATCCTGCTTGCCTCCACGTCCAACGCAATCGTCGTCGGCTTCAACGTCCGCCCGAACGATCAGGCGCTGGCGGCGGCAAAGCGCGACAAGGTCGACATTCGGATGTACCGCGTCATCTATGACGCCATCAATGAAATTTCCGACGCTATGAAGGGCATGCTCGCACCCAAGTTCCGCGAGGCGATCATCGGTCACGCCGAGGTCCGCCAGACCTACAAGGTCTCCGCCATCGGTACGATTGCGGGCTGCTATGTCAAAGACGGCAAAATCACGCGCGACGCATCGGTCCGCGTCCTGCGTGACAACATTGTCATTCACGAAGGAAAGCTCGGCTCTCTGCAGCGCTTCAAGGACTCCGTCAAGGAGGTCTCCGCAGGCTATGAGTGCGGCATGTCGATTGAAAAGTACAACGACATCAAGGAAGGCGACATCTTCGAGTGCTTCGTGATGGAGCAGATCAAAGAGTAAATAAGCTATGTTTTCCGCAGTGCGCCGCATTGCGGAAAACACCTGTCTTACAAAGGAGGTACTATGGCTTCCAATCGAATTGGACGGATCAATGAAGAGATCCAGCGCGAGCTGTCCGATCTGATCCGCTCGCTCAAGGACCCGCGCGTGCAGACGCTGCTTTCCATCACCCGCGTCGACACCACGCCGGATCTGCGCTACAGTAAAATCTATATCAGCGTCCTCGACGAGGAAAAGCAGAAAGACGCCCTGCGCGGGCTCAAATCCGCGGGCGGCTGGCTCCGGCGCGAGCTTGGCAGCAGCCTGCAGCTGCGCTATACGCCCGAGCTGGTGTTCGAGCTGGACGACTCGCTCAAATACGGCGCGCACATGTTTGATCTTCTGTCGAAGCTCGAAGCGGAGCAGAAGGAAAAGGCAGGAGAGACCGGCAATGACGAGGCTTGAGACGGCGCAGATGCTGCGCGAGCACGACAACTTCATCCTTCTGACCCATCGCCGCCCGGACGGAGACGCCATCGGAAGCGCCGCCGGGCTGTGCCTGGGTCTGCGCGCGCTCGGAAAGTCGGCATGGGTGCTTAAAAACCGGCAGCTGACGCCGAAGCTTGCCCCGTTCGCCGAAGGGCTTCTGACGGACGTCTGCCCGGAAGACGCAACGGTCATATCGGTGGACATTGCGTCGCTGGGGCTTCTCAGCCTGGACGCGGAGGCGCTTCATCTGGAGCAGCGTCTCTGTTTTGCCATCGACCACCACGGGAGCAATGACCTGAATGTTCCGAAGCTCGTCGAGCCGGACAGCGCCGCCTGCGGCGAGGTCATTCTGGAGCTGCTGGAGCTGCTCGGCGTGATGCTCACAAAAGACATGGCGGACGCTTTGTATCTTGCCATCTCAACCGACACCGGCTGCTTCAAATACTCCAACACCACCGCGCACACCCACGAGGCGGCGGCAAAGCTGATTGCCGCGGGCGCGGAGGTCTATCCCATCAACAAGGCGTTTTTTGACACAAAGAGCTTTGCGCGGCTGAAGCTGGAGGCGCGGCTGACCGATTCCATCGAGCTTTACGGCGGCGGAATCGTCGGGCTTTGCACAATGCCGAAGCAGCTTCTGGACGAGCTTCATATTTCCGAGGACGACGTCGACTCCATCTCGGGCTTCGCCCGCTCGATTGAGGGCGTGGAAATCGGCATCATGATCCGCGAGGTCGAAGACGGCGGCGGGAAAATTTCGCTGCGCACATCAGAAAACTACAACGCCTCCGAGCTTTGCAGGGCTCTGGGCGGCGGCGGACATGCGGCGGCGGCAGGCGCAACGGTTCCGGGCGGAATCGCCGGCGCGCGGCACGCCATTTTGTCGCTGCTCGCGCAGCGCGGGATTATCCGGGAGCGCTGATATGGCAAATGGAATTTTGATTGTGGACAAGCCCGACGGCTGGACCAGCCAGGATGTGGCGGCAAAGCTGCGCGGCGTGTTCCACGAAAAGCGCATCGGGCACGGCGGGACGCTCGACCCGATGGCAACCGGCGTGCTGCCTGTTTTTATCGGGCGCGCCACGCGCGGGGTCGAATTTTTCGAGTCCGCAGAAAAGGAATACATCGCCGGGCTCCGGCTCGGCACGGTCACGAACACGCAGGACATCACAGGAGAGGTTCTGGAAACAAACCCTGTTGCCGCGACGCGCGAGGACGTGCTTGCCGCACTTCAAAAATGCACAGGAGAAATCGAGCAGCTTCCTCCCATGTACTCTGCCATCAAGATCGGCGGGCAGAAGCTCTATGAGCTGGCGCGCAAAGGTGTCGAGGTCGCAAGACCGCCCCGGCGGATTACTATTTTTGAGCTGGAGCTGTTGGACGGTACGGGCTGCGACTACACGCTTCGCGTCCGCTGCTCGAAGGGCACCTATGTGCGCACGCTCTGCCATGATTTGGGGAGACTGCTCGGCTGCGGCGCATGCATGTCGTCGCTTCGCCGGACGAAGGCGGGCATGTTTACGCTTGCGCAGGCAATCACCCTGCCGCAGCTTTTGGACTTTGCGAAGGAAAATGATCCGCAGGACTTACTTATGCCGGTCGACGCGCTGTTTGCGCAGTACCCGCCGCTGATTGTCGAGCTCGGGCAGGCGGAAAAGCTGCGCCACGGAGCTGCGGTCACAGACTGGCACTTTGTCCCCGGCACCTACCGGGTCTACAGCATCACAGGGGAATTTCTGCTTCTGGGTAACGTGGAAAACACCGTTCTGACCACGATCAAGAGCTTTTTTGAGGTTTGAGGGAATAAGACTTGAACGAACGACGTGTCATTGCGCTGGGCTTTTTCGATGGGGTTCACATCGGGCATGGCGCGCTTCTGAAAAAAACATACGAACGCGCCCGCGAACTGGGCGCGGTGCCGTCGGCGATGAGCTTCGACACGCATCCGGACACGCTGGTACGCGGAACGCCGGCAGAGCTTCTGAACACGATGGACGAGCGAAAGCATCTGATGCAATCGCTCTACGGCATCGAGGACGTGATCTTCTGCCATTTTGACCGGGACATGATGAACATGCCCTGGCAGGCATTTGTCGAGGACTATCTGGTCAAAGAGCTTCACGCCTGCCATCTGGTCTGCGGACACGACTACCGCTTCGGCGCGCGCGGTCTCGGAGACGCGCAGAAGCTGACGAAAAAATGCCGCGCGCTCGGGCTCGGCTGCGATGTGATTGGAGAAGTAACGCTCGACGGCATCACCGTCAGCTCAACATATCTTCGCACGCTTCTGAAGGCGGGCGAGATGGAAACTGCCGTGCGCTTTCTGGGGCATGGGCACATTCTCTCCGGTATTGTCCAGCACGGCGATAACCGCGGGCATACGCTCGGGCTGCCGACGGCAAACCTCGCGCTCGAGCCGGAGCTTCTTGTGCCTGCCTTCGGCGTGTACGGCGGCTGGGCGGATGCCGGAGCGCTGGGGAGGTTTCCAACAGCGGTCAATCTCGGCATCCATCCGACGGTCCATCAGCTGCCGCATCCGGTTGCCGAAGCGTCACTGCTCGGCTTTTCCGGCAATCTCTATGGGAAATTTCTGCGGCTGGAGCTGCTGTTTCAGGTCCGCCCTGAGCAGAAATTTGCTTCTCTTTCCGAGCTGACCGCGCAGATTGCGCGTGACCAGCAGACGGTGCTGCACCGCCTGCGCGGCGAATAAACATACCGGGGGCAGTCAAAACGGCTTTGCCTCCGGTTTTGCAGCGCCCATTTTGTCGAAAGCCGGCGAATGCGCCGCAAGAACGGAGGATTGATTTTTTGCACGAGCATTATATTCCCCGCACTCTGACCAGTGAGGAGCAGCATCGCAGGATGCTGCAGACGCCCATCCCAAAGCTGGTTCTGTCGCTTGCCGCGCCGACTGTGGCAAGCCAGCTGATTTCCATCATCTATAATACTGCCGACACCTACTTTGTTTCGCAGATTTCCACGAGCGCCTCTGCCGCCGTCGGCGTGGTGTTTTCGCTGCAATCCATCATTCAGGCATATGGCTTCGGCGTGGCGATGGGCGCAAGCAGCCTCATCAGTCTGCGGCTGGGAGAAAAGAAGGACCGGGACGCCAATATGTATGCGACCAGCGGCTTTCTTGCCGAGTTCGTGGGCGGTCTTTTGATGCTCGTCTTCGGGCTTTTGTATCTGGAGCCTCTGATGCGCGTGTTGGGCGCGACGGAAACGATGATGCCGCATGCGCGCGCGTATGGCGAAATCATCCTGATGGGCGCGCCGGTCATGTGCGGCTCGTTCATTCTGAACTGCATTTTAAGAGCCGAGGGCGCGGCGGTCGCGTCCATGATCGGGCTCTGCTCGGGCGGCATTCTCAACATTGCGCTCGACCCGCTGCTGATTTTCACCTTTGGCATGGGCACGGCGGGCGCCGCCGTGGCGACCGTGGCGAGCCAGTGCGTGAGCTTTCTGGTACTGGCGGTTGCGTTCCTGCGCGGCAGAAGCATCGTCCGTCTGCGCCCGAAGTATATCAGCCGCAGCCCACGCGACTACATGCAGATTCTTGCCGTCGGCTTCCCGACGATTGCCCGGCAGGGCATGGCAAGCCTTGCCTCGGCGCTTATGAACATACAGGGCGCAGTCTATGGCGACGCTGCGGTCGCAGCGCTTACGATTTCCAACAAGATCTATCTTCTTGTGCGCAACGTCATGATCGGCATCGGGCAGGGCTTCCAGCCCGTCGCGGGCTATAACTACGGCGCGGGTGACCGCAAGCGCACCCGGGAAGCGTTCATCTTCGCAACAAAGCTCGGCACGGTCGTCTGCATTTTCGCCGCCGGAATCATTGCTGTGTTTGCAGGTCCGATCATCGGCTGGTTCCGCGCAGACGATCAGGTCATCGCCATCGGGCGGCTGGCGCTGCTGTATGCCTGCGCGGTCATGCCGTTTATGGCGTACTCGACGTTTGTCAACCAGCTCTACCAGTGCCTGGGCTACAAGCTCCCGGCGACGGTGCTCGCCTCGCTTCGTCAGGGCATCTGCTATCTGCCGCTCATTTTCATCCTGCCGCATTTTCTCGGCTTGCAGGGCGTGCAGATGACGCAGCCCGGCTCGGACCTTCTGACGTTTTTCATCTGCATCCCCTTCCAGATCGCATTCTTCCGCAAGCATCTGCGTGACAATGCCTAGGGTGTATTCTTCCAACTGTCAACGCACCCGGACAGCTCTTCCGGTTTTCGGCGGAGCTGTTCTTTTTTTCTGCGATTATTTACAAAGCCGCCCGTTTTGGATATACTAACGGTGTATCTGTGAATTTTCTGTAAAAGAAACAAAAACGGAGGACGCACCATGAAACGCCTGCATCGGGCCTGGGCGGTCTGCCTGGGCTGTACGCTGATGCTGCTGGTCAGCGGCGGACTGTGCATCAACGCCTTTTCCGTGACCCAGCCGTATATCCTCGCGCTGAACGGCTTTACCAACACCGAAACCTCCATGATTACCACCGCCTGCTCGGTGACGTTTCTTCTTTGCATGTTCGTCGTCAACCGCTATTATGACGCGCTCGGCTACCGGCTGGGCATGACGCTGGCGGCGCTGTTGGGCGCGGGCTCGTTCGTTCTGTTCGCCACGGCAAAGACGCTGGCGGGCTATTATCTTGCGGGCGCGGTATCAGGCATTTCCTACGGGCTTGGCTGCATGATTCCGGTGACGATCCTGATGCTTCGCTGGTTTTGCGCCTGCCGGGCGACGGCGCTCGGCATCTGCGCGGCGGGAACCGGGCTTTCCGCAGTGATTTTCTGCCCGGTTCTATCCTGGCTCATAGAACGCTACAGCCTGCGCGTGTGCTTCTTCTTTGCATCTGGCGTGTCGCTGGCACTGGCGGCGCTGGTGTTTTTGCTGATTCGCCCGAGCCCTGAAAGCTGCTCTCTTGCCCCCTTCGGCGTGCAGGAGGAGGCAGGCAAACCTGCGCAGCGCGAGACGCTCTGCATCCGTCCGGGCAGGCTTCGCTGGGCGATGCTCTATCTCGGCATGATTTTAATCGGCTCGATTGCCGCGCCCGGCTTCGGGCATATGATGATTCTGTTCACCTCCTCGGGCTTTTCCGGCGCGCAGGCGGCGTCCGCTGTCTCGGTGTTCGGTCTGGCGCTGACGCTCGGCAAGTGCGTCTACGGTGCGGCGTGCGACCGGCTCGGTCCGCCCAAAAGCAACCGGCTTTTCGGCACGGCGCTGGTCGGAGGGCTGTTGCTGTGCGCGCTGGCGGGGCTGCAAAGCACGGCGCTCATGCTGCTGGCGGCAATTCTGTTCGGCGTCGGCGCGCCGTTGAGTACGGTGGGCTTGAGCGTCTGGGCGGCAGATTTTTCGAGCGCAGAGCAGCGCGCGCAAAATATCCAGCGCTTTCAGCTCTGCTACGCCATCGGCGGACTTGCGTTTTCGTTCATGCCCGGCATGATGGCAGACCTGACCGGCAGCTACGCCCCGGCATACGTGATTTTCGCGCTTTTCGGTGTCTTTTCGATTCTGACCGTCCAGTCGACCTACCGGCTCGAAAGCGGGTCCCCAGCCTGAACGCCGGGCAATTTTTCTGAAACTCTGAAAGCGAGGCTTTTTATGAACACCTGTATCAAATGCGGCAAGGAAATTCCCGACGGAGAGCTTTTTTGCAAGGACTGCGCGCTGAATTCCGGTGTGCGAGAAACTGCGCGAAAGCCCGCCCCCACGATTCCCGGCAGAATGCAGAAGCCCGTC
>CALERM010000096.1 GCA_937907715.1 uncultured Clostridia bacterium | reverse complement strand
TTCAGTCCTCTGTCCGTTCGCCGGACTGAATGCGTGTGATATCATACGGCACGGTCTGGTAAACAAAGTAGTTGAGCCAGTTGCCGTACAGCAGATGCGCGCATGAGCGCCAGGTAACAAGCGGCGTCCGGTTCGGATCGTCGTTTGGGAAATAGTGTTCCGGCACATGAATCGGCACATTTGCCGCCACATCGCGCAGATACTCCCGCAGGAGCGTGTCGCGGTCATACTCCGCATGCCCCATCAGATAGACCTGCCGGCCGTCGCGGGTCTTGACGGCGTAGACGCCCGCCTTTTCCGAGCACGACATGATTTTCAGCTCCCGCACCTTTTCGATGTCCTCGCGCAGAATCGTCGTGTTTCTCGAATGCGGAACCCAGAATTCGTCGTCGAAGCCACGGAACAGCATGAAGTTCGGTTCCTCCACCGTATGGCGGAAAACGCCGAAGAGCTTCTCAGGCAGCGCCCGTTTGGGGACGCCGTAATGATAGTAAAGCCCCGCCTGCGCGCCCCAGCAGATGTGCAGCGTCGAGTGGACGTGCGTTTTGGACCACTCCATAATCCGGCACAGCTCCGGCCAGTAGTCGACCTGCTCAAACGGCAGATGCTCCACCGGCGCGCCCGTGATAATGAGACCGTCGAAATTCTGCTCCCTGACCTCGTCAAACGTCTTGTAAAATGCCAGCATATGCTCCTGCGAGGTATTTTTCGACACATGGCTTCTCGGCGCGACAAGCTCAAGCTCAATCTGCAGGGGCGTGTTGCCCAGCACTCTTGCAAACTGCGTCTCGGTGTCGACCTTCGTCGGCATCAGGTTCAGAAGCAGAATATGCAGCGGGCGGATGTCCTGCGTGATGGCGCGCGTCTCGGTCATCACGAAGATATTTTCCTGCCGGAGCGTCTGCGTGGCAGGAAGCTGGTTGGGAATTTTAATCGGCATCAGCGAATTGCCTCCAATGCGTTCGAAAGGTCCGCAATCAGGTCCTCTTTGTTTTCCAGACCGCACGACAGGCGAATCAGTCCTGCCGGAACACCGGCGGCTTTGAGCTGTTCGTCGGTCATCTGGCGGTGCGTCGTAGATGCGGGGCTCAGGCAGCACGTCCTCGCGTCTGCTACATGCGTCTCAATCGCAGCAAGCTTCAGCTCCCGCATGAAAGCGCCCGCGGCATCGCGCCCGCCCTTGAGCTCGAAGCACACCACGCCGCATGAGCCGTGCGGCAGGTACTTCTGCGCGGTTTTGTAGTAGGGATCGGTCGGCAGCCCGCAGTAGTGGACCGTCTCCACCTTCGGATGCTGCGACAGAAATTCTGCCACCGCCTGCGCGTTTTCGCAGTGGCACGGCATGCGCACATGCAGGCTCTCAAGCCCGAGGTTTAAGTAAAACGCGCTCTGCGGAGACTGCATGGAGCCGAAGTCCCGCATCAGCTGCGCAGTGCATTTGGTGATGAACGCGCCCGCGTTTCCGAATTTTTCAGCATAGGTGACGCCGTGATAGCTCTCGTCCGGCGTGCAGAGCCCGGGGAACTTGTCCGCATGCGCCATCCAGTCGAACTTTCCGCCGTCAACGATTGCGCCGCCGAGCGCCGCCGCATGACCGTCCATGTACTTGGTCGTCGAATGCGTCACAATGTCCGCGCCCCACTCCAACGGGCGGCAGTTGATCGGCGTTGCAAACGTGTTATCCACCACCAGCGGCACGCCGTGCCGGTGCGCAGCGTCTGCAAAGCGCTCGATGTCCAGAACCGTCAGCGCCGGGTTTGCGATGGTCTCGCCGAAAACTGCCTTCGTGTTCGGACGGAACGCCGCCTCCAGCTCTTCTTCGGTGCAATCCGGCGCAACAAACGTCGCCTCCACGCCCATTTTTGCCATCGTGACAGAGATCAGGTTGAAGGTGCCGCCGTAGATGCTGGACGAGGCGACAATGTGGTCGCCGTTTGAAGCGAGGTTAAACAGCGCGAAGAAGTTTGCCGCCTGACCTGAAGACGTCAGCATTGCCGCCGTGCCGCCTTCGAGCGCGCAGATCTTTGCCGCTACCATGTCGCAGGTCGGATTCTGCAGGCGCGAGTAGAAATACCCCTCCGCCTCCAGATCAAAGAGCTGCCCCATCGCCTCGCAGGTATCGTATTTGAACGTGGTTGACTGAATGATCGGAATCTGCCGCGGCTGCCCCGAGCCGGGGGTATAGCCCGCCTGAACGCAGTTGGTCTCAATGTGCTTTTGAAGTTCGCGCATGGGTGTCTGCTCCTTTCAGCTTTGTCTTTTGTGTTACGGAAGGTACGGCAGAATTTCCTGCATGGACGAAAACAACCGGTCCGCGCCTGCTTCGACAAGCGCCTGTTCCGGGCGGTAGCCCCAGGTCGCGCCTGCGGCAAAAAAGCCCATCCGGCTGGCAAACGCCATGTCCGTATCGCCGTCTCCAAGATAAAATACTTCTTCCGGCTTGCAGCTTAACTCCTGCAGCAAAGAATACCCCGCGTCCGTCGCGGGCTTGAGCGGTCGAACGCCGTTGTTGCCCCAGACGAGACAAAACGGTGCGTCCGGGAAATATTCTGCGATAATTTTCTTCGCCGTCGCTTCTGTTTTATTCGACAGAACCGCCAGCGTATAGCCCCGGCGCCGCAATTCCCGGATGGTTTCCGCCACGCCGGGGAAAAGCTTCGTATGCTCGGCGCAGTGTACAGGGTAATAGCCGAGATAAAAGCGCAGGACCTTCTGAATCTTCTCGTCGCTCGTTCCCTCCGGCACGGCTCTTGCAATCAGCTTCGGAATGCCGTTTCCGATGTAGCTCCGGTATTCTTCCATCGTGTGCCCCGGAAAGCCGTATTGCCGCAGCGCCTCGTCGGCACACGCGCCGAGGTCGTATAGCGTATCCAAAAGCGTCCCGTCGAGATCAAAGACGGCGGCGCGGAAGCTGTGTTCCATGTTTCGTTTCTCCTGATAACCGCAGGACCGAAGCGGGAAACCTCCCGCTCCGGTACCGCTTTCTTACTAAAGCAACACCGCGCAATTGCGCCTGCGCGCTTCGGCGGATCTTTTCCGCCAATCCTTCGGTTTGAAAAACGGGAAATACATAGAGTATTCCGCCAATTTTCAAACCTTGACTTGACGAAAAATCTCTCGCCGAATCTGCTTGCCGAATTGTGCGGCGCTGCCCTAATTCTTCTTTCCGAGCGATTTTTCAACTGCCTTCACAATCCGGGCAATTGCCGCGCTCAAAACCGTGTTGACGCCGAACTCCACGAGGAAGTTGACGCCGATGAAAAACACAAAGAAATAATAGACGATGTTTGTTCCGCCCGCATAGTCCTGCAGAATGGGCTTGAAAACCGTGAGCATGCCGATGGCAAAAACGCCGGTATTGACAATCGGCGCACAGATTGCCGCGACGATACAGCCGAGCGTCTGCCGCTTTTCCAGCGCCCGGTACACCAGCCCCGCAGCCCAGCCGCAAAGGACCGCCTTGCCGACGCAGACAATGGTCAGCCAGAACGGGTTCGCGACCCACAGCAGGTTCGTAAACTGGTCGGTTCCGGCAATGCCCGCAATCAGGCAGACAACACCGAATACGCCGCCAAGGAACGCACCTGCGCCCGGTCCAAAGAGAATGGCGCCCACGACAATCGGAACCAGCGTCAGAGAAATCGGCACGGGACCGATCCTGATGCCGCTCGCGACGGTTTGCAGCACGACGACCAGCGCAGCAAGCAGCGCCAGCGACGTCAGACGGACAACGGATGTGTGTTTTTCGTTTTTCATAAGTACCTCCAGCTCTCGCTCCGGCAAAATGTGTCCGGATGCAATGCCATGTTTTTTCGGCAGTCTCCTGCCGTGCGGTTTCCCACATGGGTAAATTACGCGATCCTTCGCGAAATTTCAGTTTTACGGAATCTCCTCCTCGACGGGCGGGTTATAATCCTCCTCCGGAATCGTCATCTGCTGCCCGGACTGCATGCTCTGCCACTGCTCTTTTGTAATCAGCAGCTGCCGCGGCTTCGAGCCTTCGAAGTGCCCGACAATGCCGCGCTCTTCCATCTCGTCCATGATGCGCGCGGCTCTCGCGTAGCCGAGCTTCAAGCGGCGCTGGAGCATGGAAACGGACGCCTGCCCGGTCTCCAGAATCACCTCGACCGCAGCCGGAAGCATTTCGTCGCCGTCGTCCGGCGTGTCGGGGGCAGCGCCCGCATTCGAAGCGCCGCTGCTTTTCCCGCTCTCGGCAGCCTTCTTGTCAATCTCCGCCATCACCTCGTCGGAATAATCCGCCGCATTCGTGCGCTTGATGAAGCTTGCGACCTCCTGCACCTCGTCGTCGGTGATGAAGCAGCCCTGCACACGCTTCGGCTTTCCCTGCCCCAGCGGCGCATAGAGCATGTCGCCCTTGCCGACGAGCTTTTCCGCACCGTCGGTATCCAGAATGATGCGCGACTCCATCGCCGACGCAACCGCAAACGCGATTCGAGACGGGATATTCGCCTTCATCAGACCCGTAATGACGTCCGCAGACGGACGCTGCGTCGCGATGACCAGATGCATGCCCGCCGCACGGCCCATCTGTGCCACGCGGCAGATCGATTCCTCGACTTCCTTCTTTGCCACCAGCATCAGATCTGCCAGCTCGTCAATGACGACGACAATCTGCGGCATGGCTTCAAACTCGCCCGTCGCCTTCGCCTGCTTGTTGTAAGACGCCAGATCGCGCACGCCCTCGTCTGCCATCAGCCGGTAGCGCCGCATCATTTCCGTCACTGCCCATTGCAGCGCGCCCGCCGCCTTCTTGGGGTCGGTCACGACCGGAAT
>CALERM010000095.1 GCA_937907715.1 uncultured Clostridia bacterium | reverse complement strand
GTAGCCGACATTCTCCACGCACAAGAGGCATTTCGGATAGCCAGAGGCCTTTTTCAGCTTTGCCGCCGCAATATCTCTGGGATCCTTTTCGGGCTTCGAGAGGTTGATGGAGATCTCGAGTTCGCCGTACTTTGTCTCTGTCGTCCAATGCTCGTCCTTTGCGATGCGGTCGCGGCGGATATAGTTGCAGTCCTGACTCAGCTTGTAAAAATAATCCGTCGCCTTTTTCGGACTTTCTGCATACAGCGACCAGAACTTCCGCACGACCTCCGACGGGCGCGGCGTCACGCAGCCCATGAGCCGCGTATCAAACAGATCGCGTTCTGCAATGGTGTCATTGATGAAGCTGTTTTCCACCGCGTAGTCGCACAGAAGGTTCAGACATTCCGGAAAACTATGGCGTTCTTCCGTCTTTTCGTAGTTGTCCAGTCCGAGCTCCGCAAGCAGACTGTTCCGCACGAACGTCTCGTCCAGCGGGTGCAGCAGCTCGCAGTCCTTCGCGTAATCGAGCAGCGAGTCGAGCGCCGCATAAATCTGTTCCGGTTTCATATCGTTTCCTCCTTCATTTTCAAAGCGTTATTTCATCCGATACCGGCGCTCGAACTGTGCAAGCTGCTGCAGCGCCGGCAGATTCTGCATCAGAAACTCCCGATAGCCGCAGAAGCTGCCTGTTCCTTCGCAGCAGACCTCCCGCTGCATCCGCTTGCAAAAGCCGCCGCAGAAGTGCCGGAATTCGCAGCGGGCACAAAGCGTCGGGCTTTCGCGCGGGCGCTGCAAAAAAGCTTCCGCCTGCGGCGCGGCAAGAAGCTCAGGGATCGTCTTTTCCCGCAGATTGCCCAGCCGGTACTCGTCCAGACAATAAAAGTCGCACGGATAGACGCTGCCGTCCGCCTCCACGACGAGCTGCGCCCGGCACTGCCCATCCAGACCGCACATATTGCACGAGCCGAACGCAAGCCGGTGAATCACATCGTCAAAGAGCTTGACGCTGCGGTATTGTTCCTTCTGATACGCCGCCAGCCACAGGGGAAAGAGCGTATTGTAAAAGCCTGCAAACCGCTTCGGGCTCAAGGCATACCGGCTTTCGCCCGGTGTTTCCATCTCGTCCAGGCACGGCGTGAACTGCACAAAGCGCACATCCAGCTGCTCCATGCGCTTCCAGACCTTTTCCGGGTGGCGCGCGATGGGATTTGTGAGCGTGCAGAGCATGTTGAAATCCACGCCGTTTTTTTGCAGCAGCCGGATGCTTTCCAGCACGCGCCGGTTCGTGCCGCGGTCCGATGCATCGACACGCGCGCCGTCGTGCAGATCTTCCAGAATATCATACGACACGCCCACCAGAAACCGACGCTCTTTCAAAAACGCACACCAGTCGGAGTCCAGCAGCACGCCGTTCGTCTGCAGCGCGAAGGATACCGAAATGCCGGGGTCCCAGGCATCCGTCCGGCTTGCAAAGCGCCGAAAAAAATCCAGCCCCGCCAGCATCGGCTCGCCGCCCTGAAAGAGGACCGTAATCTGGTCTCCCGGCGAAAGGCTTCGTTCCAGACTCCGCAGAACATCCTGCATGGTCTCGTCCGTCATGATGCCGAACGAGCGCACCGCGCGCAGGTCTGCCACATCGCAGTAAAAGCAGTATCTGCACCGGAGATTGCACAGTGACGACGCAGGCTTGAGCATCACGTTATAGCGCCTCATAGTCTTCCCTCCTGCGCCGGATGGCGTCCCACGGCTCTGCCGTCTTTTCCAGCGGCTCGCGGCACAGCGCGATAAAGTCCTGCATGTTGCGCGTCAGGAACTTCCGCCTGTGATAGACGATGTTCAGCTCCCGGAACAGCGGCTTGTCAATCGGCAGCATCCGCACAATTTCTTCCTTTGCGTCGCGCTCGACCAGCATCCGTGGCAGAACCGCGACGCCCAGCCCCTCTCCGACTGCACTGACAATCGCCTGCGTGCTGGCGCTCTGCCAGACGGGACGCACGGTGATCTGCAGCAGCGAAAAGCTTGCGTCCAGAATCTGGCGCACGGCGCTTCCCGGCTCGCGCATGAGAAAGGGATACCCGGAAAGCTCGCGCAGCGTGACCGAAGGCTTTTGCGCCAGCGGAGAGCCAAGCGGCACAATCGCGCACAGCTCGTCGCGCAGAAACGGGATGGCGGCCAATTCCGGCCGCTCCGGCTGCGTTTCGATCAGCCCGACGTCAATTTCGTTGTCCAGAAGCCGCTTTTCAATGCCGCCCGACTGCTCCACCACCGCCTCGATGCGAAGCTCCGGCACGCGCACCTGATAGCGGCGGATGAGGTCCGGCAGGATGTGCGTGCCGATGGTGACGCTGGCGCCCAGACGCAAAACCCCAAGCGTATCCCAGTTGCGCATCTGCTTTTCCATATCGTCAAAGAGCGAGACAATGTGGCTGGCGTAGCCATAGAGCGCGTCTGCCGCCTGCGTGGGGCAGATCGCGCGCCCCGTGCGCTCAAACAGCCGCACGCCGTAGTGCTCCTCCAGCTCCCGGATGGCAACGCTCAAGGATGGCTGCGCCAGGTGCAGCTGCTGCGCCGCGCGCGTCACACTGCCGCAGCGATAGACCGTTGTGAAGATTTTCATATGCCGCAGCGTCAAGACTTCCCCGCCCTTTCTTATAAGATTTTTCATATGATACGCATATCGTAATAGTATTTTACTTATATGTCAAGACGAAGTATACTGTGCTGGGAGGACGAAAAAATGAACCGAAAACACGTTTTGTGGAAGCTGTTTGTATCCACGCTCTATCTCAGCGCCTTTACCTTCGGCGGCGGCTATGTGATCGTCACGCTGATGAAAGAAAAATTTGTTGACGAGCTGCACTGGATGGAAGCCGACGAAATGCTGGATCTCATCGCCATTGCCCAGTCTGCCCCCGGCGCGATTGCCGTCAACGGCGCGATTGTCGTGGGCTATAAGCTCGCCGGTCTCATCGGCGCGCTGGTCGCCATCATCGCAACGATCATTCCGCCGTTCGTGATCATCTCCGTCATTTCCTATTTCTATGAGCTGCTGCGCGATAACTTCATCGTCAGTAAGCTCCTTGCCGGCATGCAGGCGGGCGTCGGTGCGGTGATCGCGTCCGTCGTGTGGGATATGGGCGGCGGCGTTGTGAAGCAGAAAAGCGCGGTTTCCGATTTTATCATGCTTGCAGCGTTTCTTGCCGCATGCGTGCTGCGTGTGAACGTGGTTTATATCATTCTCGCCTGCATTGCCTTCGGCGTTCTGCGAACGGTGCTTGCAAAAAGGAGGAACGCGGCATGATTTATTTGCAGCTGTTTTTGAGTTTTTTGCAGATTGGCGCGCTCAGCTTCGGAGGCGGCTATGCGGCGATGCCGCTCATTGAGGCGCAGATCGTCACAACCCACAGCTGGCTCACCATGACGGAGTTTGCAAACCTCGTCACGATTGCCGAGATGACGCCCGGTCCGATTGCCGTCAACGCGGCAACATTTGTGGGCACAAAAATTGCGGGCGTGCCCGGCGCGCTGGTCGCAACAGCCGGCTGCATTCTGCCCGCGTGCATTCTGGTCACGCTGATTGCAAAGCTCTATCTCAAATACCGGAATCTGTCTGTTCTGCAGAGCGTGCTGGGTTCTCTTCGTCCGGCAGTCGTGGCAATGATTGCATCCGCCGGCGTGACGATTTTATTAAGCGCCTTCTGGGGCGGGCGCACGATTGTGCCGGCGCAGACGAACTATCTCATGATCGGCATTTTTGCGCTCAGCTTTCTTCTGCTGCGTAAAACAAAGCTGAATGCCATCGCCGTCATGGTGCTGGCAGGTGTCCTGAACCTTCTTGCCGGCCTGTGCGGCATCGGCTGAGACTGTCAAAAAACCCGTTTTATTTCGCCCTGCGGGGCGAAACTCTACGAGGTTTTTTTCACGCTGGAAGCGGCGGCTTTCCGATGGAAAGCCGCCGCTATTTTACTTCTGTTTCAGAATCAGCTCCTGATACTTTCGCAGCGCATAGGCGCGGTTCGGCGCGCCGAGACTCAAGAATGTCGCACTCTCGCGGTCAAAGCCCGCGTGTCTCTGGTCGCCGTTTATCTCAAACGTTGTGGCAAAGGCGATGGTGATATCCGCAAAGTCCTTCGTCGCCTCCACATCCCAGACGCCGGTGGCAAGAATCTGCCCTGCCCAGTCATAGAGGCAGCCCTCCCACGCGCCGTTCTGCCGCGTCAGGCGGAGTGTCATCGCCTCGTCCATCCCCGGAATGTCAGTCACATAGAGCGTACCATAAAAGCTGTCTTTCAGCAGCACGCTCTGCGTAAGTGTGCCCTCGAGCGTCACATGGCAGGACTTTTCATAGCTTTCGTCTGAGACGCTGTAAATAACCGCATCCTCATCGTAGGAAATGCTCCGCTGCGTCGGCACAAAGAGGAAAATCAGCACGTTCAGCGCGATCAGTACACCCGCAATTGTCAGCAGCGTTTTGCTGCGCTTTTTGTCTCTTTCCTGTCCGAGTCTGTCCGGCATGGTGAAGTCCTCCCGTCGATGTTCTCCTGCCATTATACAGGACGGCGCTGGATTTTACAACCGGCGCGTTTTGTTCAGAAAAAATTAAGAATTCTTTCCTTGCATCCGTCCGGGTTTGCGTTATAATAAACGCAAAGAGGTTACAATTTGGTTACAGCGCTTGTGAAGATTTCTTTTCCGGGAGGGATGCCATCGACTCTTTCAAATACACACGGATTTTACACAGACAACCACCAACAGCCAACCAAAAATCGCCCGCGCAGAGCCTTGCTGTCGGTTCTGCGCGGGCGCTTTGCTTTTGTTTCGGTGTCAGTCCCAAAGCCGTTCGGGGTATTTCCCTTCCTGCTTGAGCCTGCCGATTGCCGCCTTCACGTTCGGAAGGTCCTCTTTGTATGTCACGCCGTACCAGCTCTCCATGCACGGCAGCACGCGCACCTGCGCGCGGTGATCGAGCAGCTGGTTATTGACGACTGTCGGCAGATAGAACTCGCACTTTTCCGGATTCGTCTTCAGATTTTCCTCCAGGAAGCCGGGGAATTTGTCCCAGATTTCCTCCAGAATCTGCGGCGTGAAGCCCCAGAAGTTCATGGAAACCAGACTGTCTCCCGCGAGCGGCACGAACGTCTCGCCGTCCTCGGTATACGCCGCGTCCTGTCCGCGCTTGAAGATCTTCGTCCGCTCGGTAATGTCTCTCAAAAAGCCGTTTTCCACATGGCAGATGCCGCGCGCGACGGAGCCGAACTCGGTCACGGTGTTGCGCAGCTGATACCCCAGCATCGCGTAGTGGTGCGGCGTTTCGTTTTCCGTCAGGAAGCGGTAGATTTCCTCATACGCCCCGCGCCCGTAAAAATCGTCCGAGTTGATCACGGCAAAATTCCCGTCGACCACCCCGCGGCAGCAGGCGACCGCATGCGCCGTGCCCCAGGGCTTTTTGCGCCCCGCAGGAACGGAAAAGCCCTCCGGCAGACAGTCCAGCTCCTGGTAGACATAGGCGACATGGAAGAATCTTTCCATGCGCGCGCCGACGGTCTCACGGAATGCTTTTTCGATTTCATGCTTGATGATGAACGCCACGCGGCGGAAGCCCGCCTGATAGGCGTCATACAGCGAAAAGTCAATGATAAAGTGCCCTTCTTCGTCCACCGGCGTCATCTGCTTGAGCCCGCCGAAGCGGCTGCCCATACCCGCCGCCATAATGACGAGCGTCGGTTCGTGTGTCAATTGGAACACGCTCCTTTTTCTGTGATAATCCTATCTTACCTGTTTCGCCTCGAAAAAGCAATTGCAAAAGCGCCCGAAGACGGTAATTCTTCAGGCGCTTTTGAAAGGAAACTCTGATTCAATCAACAGCCGTGGACGGCGAGAGATTTTTCGTCAAGGCAAGGCTTGGAAAGCGAAGGAATACTTTGTGTATTTCTCGTTTTCCAAGCCGCAGAATTGGCGGAAAAGATCCGTTGTCCGCCGCTGGGGATTGATTCGGAGGTTCCTTAGTCTGTCAGAATGCCGCGCAGATCTGCAATCGCGCCTCTCGGGCACTTGACCGCGCACTGCCCGCAGGACAGGCAGTAATCCTCGTCGATGTGCGAAAGATTGTCCGTCACGGTAATTGCTCCGGCGGGACAGATCTTCTCGCAGATGCCGCAGCCGATGCAGGAAACCTCGCAGTATTTTCTCGCGTTTTTGCCCAGATCCTTGTTGGAGCATCTGACGACAATCGGGTTGGCGCACGCATGGATGCGAATCAGCTCGCGCGGACACTCGCGCACGCACGCGCCGCAGGCGACGCATTTGCTTTCATTCACCTGTGCAACGCCGAGGGCAGTGATTTCTATCGCGTCGAATTTACATACGCCCACGCACAGCCCGCACGCCACGCAGCCGTATTCGCACTCTGCCGTCGCACGGCAGCCGCCGTTGCAGGCGACGAGCGCCGCCTGATAGGGAAAGCGTTTTTTCACAGCCATGGCGCTCACCATTTCCTTTCATACGGCGTATGCACAAGCGGCAGAACGGTTCTGCGCTCGTGGTCATACTGGTAATATGCCTCGGCAATTGCGGGCGCGGTGGGAATCGAGGTAATCTCGCCGATGCCGATGGCGCCGCAGGCGACGTCAAGACCGGGCTTGTCGATGACAATTGCCTCGATCTCAGGAATCTCGTGCGCGCGGAACAGCCCCAGCTTTCCGTATTTGTCGATGGGCTTGCAGTTCTCGTCAATCGGATACTGCTCGCGCAGCGCATAGCCCATGCTCATAACGACGCCGCCTTCAATCTGCCCCTCGCATGAGCGCGGATTGACCGCCTTGCCCACATCGTGCGCCGCGACGATCTTTTCCAGCTTCCCGGTTTTTTTATCGAGAATGCACATCTGCGTCGCGTAGCCGTAAGCAACGTGCGAGACCGGATTCGGCTTGTCCGCACCGAGGGGGTCGGTCTTTGCGTAGTATTCGCCGTAGAATTCCTGCCCATTGAGATCCTTCATCGTGTGACCCTCCAGCGCCGCAGTGAACTTTTCGCAGGCGCGGCGGCACGCCTCGCCGGTAATCAGCGTCTGGCGCGAGCCGGAGGTATCGCCGGAGTCCGGCGCAATCCAGGTATTCGAGCGCTCATAGACGATCTGCTCGCGCGTCAGGGGCGTTGCCGTCACGCACATCTGCACCAGCACCGTGCCGAGTCCCTGCCCGATGCAGGAAGCGCCGGCGTAGATATGAAGCTTCTCGTCTTCCTCCACAATCAGCTTGCACCGGC
>CALERM010000094.1 GCA_937907715.1 uncultured Clostridia bacterium | reverse complement strand
ACCTTCCGCACGCGCGAGTTTGAGCAGATGGAGTGCGAATTCTTCTGCAAGCCCGACACGGACCTCGAATGGTTTGCCTACTGGAAGGACTACTGCAAAAAGTGGCTCCTGAGCCTCGGCATCAAGGAAGAGAACCTGCGCCTGCGCGACCACGAGCCGGCAGAGCTTGCATTCTACTCGAGAGCCACAACCGACATCGAATACGCCTTCCCGTTCACCGACTGGGGCGAGCTGTGGGGCATTGCCGACCGCACGAATTACGACCTCGGCCGTCATCAGGAAGCGTCCGGCAAGAGTCTGGAATACTTCGACCCTGAGACGAACGAACACTATATCCCCTACGTCATCGAGCCGTCGCTCGGCTGCGACCGTGTGGCGTTGGCATTTTTGTGCGAGGCGTATGACGAGGAGCATCTCGTCGACAGCAAGGGCAAGGAGGATGTGCGCACGGTGCTGCACCTGCATCCGTTCCTCGCGCCCTACAAGGCGGCGGTTCTGCCGCTTTCCAAGAAGCTCTCCGAGCCTGCCCGCAAGATCTGCGAGGATCTGCGCAAGGAATTCATGATCGACTTCGACGACTCTGGTTCCATCGGCAAGCGCTATCGCCGCGAGGACGAAATCGGCACACCCTACTGCATCACGGTTGACTTTGCAACCGTGGGCGACGAGAACACCCCCGCCGACAACGCCGTCACCATCCGCGACCGCGACACCATGGAGCAGGTCCGCGTCCCCATCGCGGAGCTGAAAAACTGGCTGCGCGAAAAGGTTGCCTTCTGATACTGCGTTTCGCCCGGAACCGGAATTTCCCCGGTTCCGGGTTGTTTTTCACAAAAAAACAGGTTTCTTTTGGCGCTTTCCACAAGAAAAACTCTGCTCGTCCGGTGGAAATTTCCGCGCGTATCCTGTATAATAAGAATATCTATCCTCTGCGCGGAGGTTTTCGCGCAGACGGCAACCTGCCTGCCGCAAAGGACCTTTGCGGCGAACAAAGGAGTGAAGAATTTGGCGGAATCGGAATATGTCATTGAGATGCTGAATATCACGAAGGAATTTCCCGGCATCCGCGCCAATGACAACATCACCCTCCAGCTCAAGCGAGGGGAAATCCACGCGCTGCTCGGCGAAAACGGCGCCGGCAAGTCGACGCTGATGAGCGTGCTCTTTGGGCTTTATCAGCCGGAGAGCGGCGTGATCAGGAAGAACGGTCAGGTCGTCAGAATCAGCGACCCCAACGATGCCAACGACCTCAACATCGGCATGGTCCACCAGCACTTCAAGCTGGTCGAGTGCTTCTCAGTGCTGGACAATATCATTCTCGGCGTTGAGCCGAACAGGGCGGGCTTCCTGCAAAAGAAGCAGGCGCGCGAGAAGGTCGTCGCCCTGTCGCAGCGCTACGGTCTGCGCGTCGACCCGGACGCGAAGGTCGAAGACATTTCCGTCGGCATGCAGCAGAGAACCGAGATTCTCAAGATGCTCTACCGCGACAATGAAATCCTGATCTTCGACGAGCCGACGGCGGTTCTGACGCCGCAGGAGATCGACGAGCTGATGCAGATCATGAAGAATCTCGCCGCGGAAGGAAAATCCATCCTTTTTATTTCCCACAAGCTGGCGGAGATCATGGCGGTCGCAGACCGCTGCACGGTCCTTCGCAAGGGCAGGTGCATCGGTACGGTCAACACCGCCGAGACGACGATGGAAGAGCTTTCTTCCATGATGGTCGGCAGACAGGTCAATTTCAAGGTCGACAAAAAGGACGCGCAGCCCGGCGAGGTCGTGCTGGACGTGCAGAGGCTGACAGTTCCTTCGAAGCTTCACAAGAACAACGCCGTCAAAAACGTCAGTTTGCAGGTCCGCCGGGGTGAGATTGTCTGCCTTGCAGGCATCGAAGGAAACGGGCAGACGGAGTTTGTCTATGCGCTGACGGGGCTTGAAAAGCAGTCGGCAGGCACGATTCACCTCTGCGGCAAGGACGTGTCGCACGCGCCGATCCGCCAGCGCTCCAAAGACGGCATGAGCCACATCCCCGAGGACCGGCACAAGCACGGTCTGGTTCTGGACTTTACCCTGGAGCAGAACATGGTCCTTCAGCGCTACTGGCAGCCGGAGTTCCAGAAAAACGGCTTCATCAACTTCCCCGCCGTGCGGCAGTATTCAGACCGCCTGATCGAGCAGTACGACGTGCGCTCGGGTCAGGGCTCGGCGACTGTTGTGCGCAGCATGTCCGGCGGCAACCAGCAGAAGGCAATCGTCGCGCGCGAAATTGACAAGGACCCCGAGCTTCTGGTCGCAGTCCAGCCGACGAGAGGTCTGGACGTGGGCGCAATTGAGTACATTCACAAGCAGCTTGTTTCCGAGCGCGACGCCGGAAAGGGCGTTCTGCTGGTATCTTTGGAGCTGGACGAGGTCATGAACGTCTCCGACCGCATTCTTGTCATGTACGAGGGTGAGATCGTCGGCGAGTTCGACCCCAAAAACGTAACCGTCGAGGAGCTGGGTCTCTACATGGCGGGCGCAAAGCGGATGTAAGGAGGCTTGGACATGAAAAAGAAAACACTGCTGCAGTCCTCCGGCTTTGTGACGCTGTTCGCAAGCCTGGTCTGCATCGCAATCGGTCTGCTGTTCGGCTTTCTGGTTCTGCTGCTGCTCGGCGGAGACAAGGCGTATTCCGACGGCTTCAAGCAGATTCTGCTCGGCGGCTTTTACATGATGCCCTCCGGCATCGGCAAGGAAATCGTCACGGCGGCGCCGCTCATCATGTGCGGTCTTTCGGTCGCCTTCGCCTTCAAGACGGGTCTATTTAACATCGGCGCGGCGGGGCAGTATACGCTCGGCGCGTTCGGTGGGCTCGTGTTTGCGCTGCTGCTGCATGCGCCGTGGTGGGTGTGCCTGCTCGCCTCGACGGTGTTCGGCGCGATCTGGGGCGCAATTCCCGGCATCTTCAAGGCTTACCTGAACGTCAACGAGGTTATCACCGCCATCATGTTCAACTGGATCGGGCTTTACGGCTGCAACACGATCATGTATGGAAGAGGCACAGGCGCGATGTATAACGCCAAGCAGTCGAAAACCTTCGCCGTCACCGGAGACAGTCTCATTCCCTCGAAGCTCTTCGGCTGGGACATGACCGAGGCGTTCGGCTACAAGTCCTGCACGATTGCAATCTTCCTCGCCATCCTCGTTGCGGTTCTTCTCTACGTCGTCATCAACAAGACGACCTTCGGCTATGAACTCAAAGCCTGCGGCTGCAACAAGAATGCGGCAAAATACGCAGGCATCGACGAAAAGCGCAGCATCATCCTCTCGATGATCATTGCAGGCGCGCTTGCCGGCTTCGGCGCGGGGCTTTATTATCTGTCCGGCGCGGCGCAGTGGATTCCGGGCGACTCGACGGCGCTGCCGTCTGAAGGCTTCGACGGCATTTCGGTTGCGCTTCTCGCCTCGTCCGACCCGATTGCGGCAATTTTCTCGGCAATCTTCATCTCGCACATCTCAACCGGCGGCGGCTTCATGAACGCCTCTTTGTTCCCGCCCGAGATCGCGGATATCATCTCCGGCATCATCATTTACCTGTGCGCGTTCTCGCTGCTGTTCAAAAACCTCATTGTCACGCTCTTTACGGGCAAGCGCAAAAAGGCGCTGGCGTCTGCGAAGACCGATGCGAAGACGTCCGACGGAAAGGAGGCGCAGTAAGATGTTTCTGATGCTCAAATATGCGCTGCTCTCGGCGACGGTTCTGATGCTGGTCGCGCTCGGCGGCTGCTTCTCGGAGCACTCGGGCGTCATCAACCTCGCGCTCGAGGGCATTATGGTCATCGGCGGTCTGGTCGGTACGATGGCGCTGAACCTGCTGCCTGCCGACATGCTGCCTGTGTGGAAGGTCGTGATTTCGATCTGCCTTGCTGCGGTGTCCGGCATTGTATACTCATCGCTGCTCGCCTTCTCCGCCATCAACCTCAAGGCGGACCAGACCATCGGCGGCACGGCGCTGAACCTTCTGTCCACGGCGATTGCCCTTGTAGTGGTCAAGCGCTACAACGGCACGCAGTCGGCAAAATTAAGCTACGACAATACCCCGTTCATCTTCCAGGCCGGTCCTCTGACGCTCAACGTGTTTCTGATCATCGGTCTGGTGCTGCTGGCGGTCTCGATCGTCCTGCTTTACAAGACGCGCTTCGGTCTTCGTTTGCAGGCATGCGGCGAGCATCCGCAGGCGGCAGGCTCGGTCGGCATCAACGTCTACAAGATGCGCTGGGCAGGCGTTCTGATTTCCGGCTTCCTCGCCGGTATCGGCGGCTTTGCCTACATTGTCCCCGCCGTTCAGACGTGGAACTTCGAGGTCGGCGTCGCGGGCATGGGCTTCCTCGCCCTCGCGGTCATGATCTTCGGTCAGTGGAAGCCCGGAAAGATTGCCCTCGCCGCCATCTTCTTCGCGATCTTCAAATCGCTGGCAAACATCTACGACTCCATCGGCTGGCTCAGCGCGCTGCACCTGACGAAGGAGCTTTACAACATGATGCCGTTCGCGGCGTCCATGATCATCCTCGCCTTCACCTCCAAGCGCTCCAGAGCGCCGAAGGCAGAGGGCATCCCCTATGACAAGGGACAGAGATAAGCGCTGACGCGCTTCGATGAAAGAAAGAGGCGTTGCCTCTTTCTTTCATCGAGAAGGGTGCGCCTTGACTGCGCGCATATTTTTGCGCCAAAGGCGCAAAATTCCACACTTGCGAGGCGAGCAGTATGTTTACCCGCAAGGGGCACGCGACATCCGTAAGCGGTAAAACCGCTAACGGCTGTCCTGTCCGGTCGGCGGAGCCGCCGGATAACATGGATTTTGATTTTATTTTGCGCCTGCGGGCGCAAAACTCTGCGAGGCTATACTCGGCGAAGCGAAACCTTGCGAGGCATTGTTCCGCAATGCAATTACGGAGGTACAAAGGAGCATTTTCTATGAGAATGGTTGATCTGATTGAAAAAAAGCGCGATGGGGGCGTGTTGTCCGACGAGGAAATCCGCTTCATTATCGGCGGCTTTACCAGGGGTGAAATTCCCGACTACCAGATGTCCGCCTGGGCGATGGCAGTGTTTTTTGAGGGCATGACCGACCACGAGACGGCGGTTCTGACCGACGCGATGATGCGCTCGGGCGACACGATTGATCTGTCGCGCTTCGGCACAAAATCGGTCGACAAGCACTCCACCGGCGGCGTGGGAGATAAGACGACGCTGATCCTGGCGCCGATTGTTTCGAGTCTCGGCGGCAAGATGGCAAAAATGTCCGGGCGCGGACTCGGTCACACGGGCGGAACGGTCGATAAGCTCGAATCCATCCCCGGCTACAAAACAACGCTCACGGCAGAGCAGTTTATGCAGCAGGTCGAAGAGGTCGGCGTAGCCGTCATCGGGCAGTCCGGCAACCTGACGCCGGCAGACAAGAAGCTCTACGCGCTGCGCGACGTGACGGCGACGGTCGATTCCCTGCCGCTCATCACGTCGTCCATCATGTCCAAAAAGCTCGCGGCAGGCTCGCATTCCATCGTTCTGGATGTAAAGGTCGGCTCGGGCGCGTTCATGAAGACGCTGGACGACGCGCGGAAGCTGGCAGAAAATATGGTCGCCATCGGCAAGGCGTGCGGGCGCAGCGTGCGCGCGGTGCTTTCCAACATGGACGTGCCGCTCGGCATGGCAATCGGCAACGCGCTCGAGGTGCAGGAGGCGGCGGAAATTTTGCAGGGCCGCGGCTGCGAGGACCTGCGCGGCGTGTGCATGACGCTGGCGGCAAACATGGTCGAGCTGTGCAACGGCTGGGACGAAGATTTTGCGCGCGAGCAGGTTCACGAGGCAGTCGCCTCCGGAAGAGCGTTCGAGCAGATGAAGCGCTGGATTGCCGCGCAGGGCGGCGACGCATCGGTTCTCGATGATTTTTCGAAGCTGCCGCAGGCATCGACCGTACACGAAGTTCTTGCCCCACAGGATGGCTGGATTTCCCGCATGGACACGCAGAAGGTCGGAGAAGCGTCGAGCATTCTGGGCGCCGGGCGCATGACGAAGGAGGATACCATCGACTTTGCCGCCGGCATCGTCCTTTCCAAAAAGACCGGCGGCTTTGCCAAACAGGGCGACGTGCTGGCAAGGCTCTACACCAACAAGCCCGAAACGGTGCCGGAAAGCGAGGCAATGCTCCTGCGCGCACTTTCGTGGAGTAAGGAAGCCCCCGCTCCGGAGACGCTGATTTTTGATATCATTCGATAAAGAGAAAGGAAAGAAGCTATGTCTGATGTGATCGTAATCGGCGTCGCCGGAGGCACCGGCAGCGGAAAAACCACGCTGGTCAAGGCGCTTGTCAACCGCTTCGGCGACAATATCACCGTCCTGAGCCACGACAACTACTATAAGCGCCACGACGAGCTGAGCTATGAGGAGCGCACGAAGCTCAACTACGACCATCCCGACGCCTTTGATACGGATATGATGATCGATCATCTGCAGCAGCTCAAAAGCGGACAGGCAATCGAATGCCCGACCTACGACTACACGGTTCACAACCGCGCGGAGGAAACAATCACCATCGAGCCGCGCAAGGTCATCGTCGTCGAGGGCATTCTGATTTTCGAAAGCAAGATTCTTTGCGACCAGATGGACATCAAGATCTTTGTCGACGCAGACGCAGACGTGCGGCTTTGCCGGCGTATCCGCCGCGACGTCAAAAAGCGCGGCAGAACGATCGACTCCGTCATTGACCAGTATCTGACGACGGTCAAGCCCATGCACGAGCAGTTCGTCGAGCCGAGCAAGAAGAATGCGAACCTGATCGTTCCCGAGGGCGGCAAGAATCTCATCGCGCTGGAAATGATCATCAACCGCATCCAGAAGCACATCGACATGGCATAAGGCTTTTCCGCGGGGCGCTTTGCGCCCCGCTTTTTTCTGCGGCTTGCGCGGAAAAACGGGGCGTTATTTCCGGCTGCGGCAAATTGACAGGACTTTTTTCCTGTGATATGATGATGTTACTTATTGTGGGGAAGTGTTGGTATGTCCATCCGTTTTGCAGCCGCCTCCGACTGCGCGGCAATGCTCGCGATCTACGCGCCATATATCGAAACCACCATCACTTTCGAGCAGGAGCTTCCCTCGCAGGAGGAATTTGCCGCGCGCTTAGAGACCGTGCAGCGGGAGTATCCGTGGATTGTATGGGAAGAGGACGGAAAAATCCTCGGCTATGCGTATGCGCACAAATTTGCCGAGCGCGTTTCCTACCGCCCGTCTGCAGAGCTTTCCGTGTATCTGGACCGTGCAGCGCGCGGGCGCGGCATCGGAAAGAAGCTCTACCGGGCGCTGATTGCCATAGGGCAGCTGCAGAACGTCAAGTCGGTCTACGGCATTGTGACCTCTCCGAATGAGAGAAGCGAGGCAATGCATCTGGCGATGGGCTTTGCGCGGGTATCGACGCTCAAAAACGTCGGCTACAAGGACGGCTGGCGCGATGTTTCGTGGTTCTGCAAGCAGATCGGCGCATATTCCGAGCCGCTTGCGCCCTTCCGCCCGATCGGGCAGCTGGACCCGGCGCAGCTGGAAGCAGTTTTGCGCGAAAGCGAAAAATAATGTGTGGAAAGGACGCTGTCTTATGGACCTCCGCCTGATTGCCTTCGACCTGGACGGGACGCTGCTGCGCTCCGACAAGTCTATCTCCCCGCGCACGATGCAGGCGCTGCATGCCGCGCAGGAACGCGGTGTGCTGCTCGTCCCGGCGACGGGGCGGCTGTACCGGTCGCTGCCCGAGGCGCTGGTCGCGCCTTCTCTCGCCCGCTATCTGATTCTGGTCAACGGCGCGCAGGTCTATGACAGCGCAGAAAACCGGACGCTGCTGCGCGAGGAGCTGACGCCGGCGCTTGCGATGCAGATGCTGCGGTTTCTGGAAACCCGGAACGTCGTGCGCGGCGTGTACATTGACGGTCTCGGGCACATGAGCCTGTCTGACTACGAGGAAATTGACGACGTTGCCGCAACACCGGCGACAAGCGCGCTCATGCGCCGCAGCTACCAGGCGGACGAGAATCTGGAGGCGCTGACACAAAACGCCGCTTCCGTACAGAAGATCATCGCCTTTTTCCGCAACCCCGAGGAGAAGCAGCCGGTTATCCGTGAGATTATGGCGCGCTTTCCGGGCTACGCGGTGTCCTCGTCGCTCGGCAATAACATTGAAATCAACGCCAAATACGCCACCAAGGGAAACGCGCTGCGCTTTTTGTGCCGGCAGCTCGGCATTTATCCGGCGCAGTGCATGGCGTTCGGCGACGGAACGAATGACTATTCCATGCTTCGCGCGGCAGGGCTCGGTGTGGCAATGGGCAATGCCTCGGAAGAGGTGCAGTCCTGCGCCGACGCGGTCACGCAGACGAACGATGAAGACGGCGTGGCGCAGATGATCGAGCGCGTGCTGGGGCTGTAGCGATGGCAGTCATTGTTCCGATTCCAGATTTTGAAAGCCCTGTGCTCGACGTGTATGCGCGCCTGACGGAGAACCAGCTGGTCTGCCGGGAAACCCCCGAAGCGGGGCTTTTCATCGCCGAAAGCGCGCTGGTGATCGAACGGGCGCTGGACGCGGGCTTCGTACCGGTGTCGTTCCTGGTGGAGACGAGGCTTCTTGCGCAGGCGCAGCCGCTGCTGTCCCGCTGCCCGGAGGAGCTTCCCGTCTATACGGCGGAGCTGCCGGTTCTGGAAAAGCTGACAGGATATGCGCTCACGCGCGGCATGCTCTGCGCGATGCGCCGCCCTGCGCCGAAGGACGCAGCAGCGCTTCTTCGCGGGACCTCATGCGTCGCGGTGCTGGAGGACGTGGTCAATCCCACGAACCTCGGCGCGATTTTCCGCTCGGCAGCGGCTTTGGGTGTGGAGGCGGTGCTGCTGACGCGCAATTGCACCGATCCTCTTTACCGGCGCGCCATTCGCGTGAGCATGGGAAACGTCTTTTTCGTGCCGTGGGCGTATCTGCCGGATGAGCACTGGCAGGCGCTTTTGAAGGAAACCGGCTTTCAGACGGCCGCCATGGCGCTGCGGGAGGATGCAAGGGTTCTCTGGGACCCGGCGCTGACTCAGATTTCGAAGCTCGCCATCGTCATGGGCTCGGAGGGTCCGGGGTTAAAGCCGGAGACCATCGCCGCATGCGATTACACGGTGACGGTGCCGATGACAAACGGCGTGGACTCTTTGAACGTTGCGGCGGCAAGCGCCGTCGCCTTTTACCAGCTGGCGCTGCTGCGGCAGAAACACAGATAACCCAAGTTGCGGCTTCCCGATGGGAGCCGCTTTTTTGCGCAAATTTCGAAAAACAGGCTTGACAAATACCCTATGGGGGTATATAGTGAAGATACCCTAAGGGGGTATTTTAAGGAGGATGCAGGATGGAAGAACGAAACTGTCCGATGTGTTCGCAGCGCAAAAAGGAGCGCTCGCCGGAGGAATACAGGAAGCTCATCAACCGGCTCAGCCGCATCGAAGGTCAGATCCGCGGCATCCGCAGCATGGTGGAAAACGGGGCATACTGTCCCGATATTCTGGTGCAGTCGGCGGCGGCGAACGCGGCGCTCAATGCGTTTAACAAGGAACTGCTGGCAAGCCATCTGCGCTCGTGCGTGGCAGACGATATCCGCGCCGGACACGACGAGGTAATCGACGAGCTGGTCGCGACATTACAAAAGCTGATGAAATAGGCAAAAGCCGGGCATGCTACCGGCAGGCAAGACAGGTCAAAGAGGTGTAAGCATGAAACAGTACAATGTGACGGGCATGAGCTGCGCGGCATGCTCTGCGCGGGTGGAAAAGGCGGTCAGCAAGGTGCCGGGCGTGACAAGCTGCTCGGTGAGTCTGCTGACAAATTCCATGGGCGTGGACGGAACGGCAAGCCCGGCAGAAATCATCCGCGCCGTCGAGCAGGCGGGCTACGGCGCAAGCGAGAAGGGCGCGGGCGCGCAGGCGCAG
Source organism: uncultured Clostridia bacterium (assembly GCA_937907715.1). Taxonomy (GTDB): domain Bacteria; phylum Bacillota; class Clostridia; order Oscillospirales; family Oscillospiraceae; genus CAG-170. Next base: position 14,979 of record CALERM010000094.1, on the reverse strand, counting down.
GTCAGCATGCAGGAGGCGGAAAAGCAGCTGGAAGATCATGAAACGCCGAAGCTCAAAAGAAGGCTGTTCTGGTCGCTGGGCTTTTTGCTGGTGCTGATGTATTTTTCCATGGGACATATGATGTGGGGCTGGCCGCTGCCAAGCTTCTACACTGATAACCACGTGGCGATGGGTCTGACACAGCTTTTGCTGACGGTCATCGTCATGGTGATCAACCAGCGCTTCTTCATCAGCGGCTTCAAGGCGCTGTGGAACCGCGCGCCCAATATGGACACGCTTGTTGCGCTGGGCGCAAGCGCCGCATTCCTGTACAGCACCTATGCGCTGTTTGCCATGACCGGCGCGCAGGTCCGGGGCGATATGGACGCGGTCATGGATGATATGATGGACTTCTATTTTGAGTCCGCCGCCATGATTCTGACGCTCATCACCGTCGGCAAGATGCTGGAGGCACGCTCGAAGGGCAAGACGACGGACGCTCTGAAGAGTCTCATGAAGCTGGCGCCCAAAACGGCGACGGTTGTAAGAGACGGCAAGGAAGAAACCGTCCCCATCGAGCAGGTGCAGTCCGGCGACACCTTCGTCGTCCGCCCGGGCGAGAGTATCCCGGTCGACGGCGTGGTGCTCGATGGCATAAGCGCGGTCAACGAGGCGGCGCTCACCGGTGAGAGCATCCCCGCCGACAAAGCCCCCGGCGACACCGTCTCTGCCGCAACGGTCAACCAGTCCGGCTTTCTGACCTGCCGCGCCACGCGCGTCGGGCAGGACACAACGCTCTCGCAGATCATCCGGATGGTCTCCGACGCGGCGGCAACCAAAGCGCCGATTGCCAAAATTGCCGACAAGGTCTCCGGCATTTTTGTCCCGGCAGTCATTTCGATCGCGGTTGTCACGACGATTGTCTGGCTGCTGATCGGAAAGCCCTTCGGCTACAGTCTGGCGCGCGGCATTTCGGTGCTGGTCATCAGCTGCCCGTGCGCGTTAGGCTTAGCGACGCCGGTTGCGATCATGGTCGGCAGCGGTCTTGGCGCAAAGAACGGCATTCTCTTCAAGACGGCGGCAAGTCTGGAGGAAACCGGCAGGATTCAGATCGTCGCGCTCGACAAAACCGGCACCATCACCTCCGGCGAGCCTGCGGTGACGGATCTTCTCCCGGCAGCGGGCGTATCGGAAGACGAGCTTCTGTCCTGCGCCGTTTCTCTGGAGCAGAAGAGCGAGCATCCGCTGGCAAAGGCAATTTTAAAGCGTGCGCTTGAACGCAAGCTTTCGCCGCTTGATGTGACGGAATTTCAGGCGCTGCCCGGAAACGGTTTGAGAGCAAGCCTTGACGGAAGACCTCTTTGCGGCGGCAACGACATCTTCATCGGCGCGCAGGCGCAGATTCCCGCGCCGATCAAACAGCAGGCGCAAACCTGCAGCGACGCGGGCAAGACGCCCTTGTATTTCAGTCTGGACGGCAAGCTGCTCGGCGTGGTTGCCGTGGCGGACGTGATCAAGGAAGACAGCCCGCAGGCGGTGCGCGAGCTTCAGAACATGGGCATCCGCGTCGTCATGCTCACGGGCGATAACGAGCGGACGGCGAAGGCAATCGGCCGTCAGGCAGGCGTCGACGAGGTCATTGCGGGCGTTTTGCCGGAGGGCAAGGAGCTGGAGATTCGCAAGCTCAGGACACAGGGCAAGGTTGCAATGGTCGGCGACGGCATCAACGACGCGCCCGCTCTGACGAGAGCCGACATCGGCGTTGCCATCGGCGCCGGCACCGACGTCGCCATCGACGCGGCGGATGTGGTCCTGATGAAAAGCCGCCTGCTCGACGTTCCGGCGGCAATCCGCTTAAGCCGCGCGACTCTCCGGAACATCCACGAAAACCTGTTCTGGGCGTTTTTCTACAACACCATCGGCATTCCGCTCGCAGCGGGTGTGTTCATCCCGCTGGGGCTGACGCTGAACCCCATGTTCGGCGCGGCGGCTATGAGCCTGTCGAGCTTCTGCGTGGTGTCGAATGCCTTGAGGCTCAATCTCTTCAAGCTGCGCGACGCGCGGCATGACCATAAGAGACACAACAAACAGACGTCTGTTGCAAGAACGAAGGAGGAACCAGAAGTCATGAAAAAAACGATGCATATTACCGGCATGATGTGCGGGCATTGTGAGGCAAGAGTCAAGAAGGCGCTCGAAGCGGTCGACGGTGTGGACGAAGCGCTTGTCAGCCACGAGACGGGCACCGCAGTTGTAACGCTCTCGAAGGACGTTGCAGACGAGACCCTCAAGCAGGCAGTCGAAGCGCAGGATTATCCTGTGACCGGCATCGAATAAGCGTAGCAATTCAAGCAAAGCCGCGCCCCGGAATCCGGGGCGCGGCTTTTCGGCGCGGCAAACACTTTTGGTCTGGAGGATTCTTCGGCGGCTTTTGTCAAATCGGGCTGCTTTTTCATAGAATGGTCCAGCGAAGGATTTCGCTGCAAACCAGATTATGAGGTGAAGCTGATGCTTGCAATTGCAAAGTTCGGCGGCTCGTCTCTTTCCTGCGCAGCAGCATGGCAGCAGGTACGGGAGATTGTGACCGGCGATATTGCCCGGCGCGTGATTGTCGTCTCCGCCGCGGGAAAGCGCCACGCCGATGACCATAAAATTACCGATCTGCTCTATCTCTGCCACGCGCACCTGCGCTACGGTGTGCCGTGCTGGGAGCTCTGGCGCAAAATTGCCGGGCGCTATCTCGCCATCCGCGACGAGTGCGCGATTGACTTCCCCATCGAAGACGAGCTGGACGCCATCTATGAGAATCTTTCTCCCCGGACGAGCGCGGACTTTCTTGCCTCGCGCGGAGAGAATCTTTCGGCGAAGCTGATGGCGGCGTATCTCGGCTTTTCGTTTGTCGACGCGGCAAGCTGGCTGCAATTTGACTACGCCGGAAACGTGCTGACCGACGCTTCCTATGCGGCGCTCTCGTCTCTTGCCGACGGGCGGAAGATCGTCACGCCGGGGTTTTACGGGGCACTGCCCGACGGGCGCATCCATACCTTCTCGCGCGGAGGCTCCGATATCACAGGAAGCCTTGCCGCTGCGGCGCTGCACGCAGACGTATATGAAAACTGGACGGATGTGCCGGGCATTCTGGCTGCCGATCCGCGCATCGTCAAAAATCCTGCGCCGATTGCCTCGCTCAGCTACCCGGAGCTGCAGCTTTTGTCGGGCGCCGGAACGCAGGTGCTGCATGAGAGCGCGGTTGCACCCGTGCGCGCCGCGCAGATTCCGCTGCAAATCCGCTCGACCTTCGCGCCAAATCTTCCCGGCACGCGCATCGGCTTTGAAGCCGGCGCCGGTTTAGAGGAAACAGGCGTGGTCGGCTTTGCGGGACGGCGGGGTGTGTCGATGCTGCGCATTTTGTTCCGGGAGGAGGCGCGCGCAGACGCAGACACGCTTGTGCGCGCATGTCTTACGCAGCGCGGCGTGGAAGTGTTCCACAGCTCGCAGGGCGTGGAGGGACTGTGCCTGCTGCTGATCGCAAAGCCGGGGCAGGATGCGCTGCATGCCGCGTGCGACGAGGTGCGCAGGCTCCTTCCCGGCGCGCGGGTAAAGCTGCGGGAGAATCTGGCGGCGCTGCTGGCGCTCTGCCGGACAACGCGGGAGGTGCCGAAGCTTGCCGCAGCAATGGAAGCTGCCGGCGTTCCGGTCCACCATCTGGTCCAGACGCCGCCGGGCGCGCTGCTGTGCGTCAACGACAGCCAGTACGAAACCGCGCTGCGCGCGGCATACGCAGCCGCATTTTCCTGAGCGCTTGCTTTTTGCTCCGGCTGTGATACAATATTGGCAGTTGGAAGCATACACCCTAAAAAGTCGAAGCAGGAGGCAGTTTCATGGAAAAACGACCGCTTTTACTCTGTACCGACCCCGGCATTGACGATTTTATCGCGCTGAGCATGGTCCTCGCGCGCCCGGAATTCGACGTACTCGGCATGATTGCACTGAGCGGAAACGTGGGGCTTGACGTGACGGTCAACAACGCGCTGCTCGCGTGCGAATTAAACGGCAGAACGGATATTCCCGTCCTTGCCGGAAGCGCAAAGCCGCTGGTGCGCCCGGCGCGCTCTGCCAGCAACATCCACGGCAAAAGCGGTCTTGGAAAATCCACAGAGCTTTACGCAAAGGGCGCGCCCCTTGCAGCAAGCGGCGCGGATTTCATTTTGCAAATGGCGGAAAAATACGCGGGAAGGCTCGAAATCCTCTCGCTCGGTCCGCTGACGGACGTCGCGCTGGCGCTTCAGAAATCGCCGGATGCCGCAAACAAAATTGCGCGCATCATCGTTATGGGCGGCGGCATTCACGCGGGCAATGCGACAAAATATGCCGAGTTCAACATCGTCGCAGACCCCGAGGCGGCGCAGGTCGTTTTCTCCAGCGGCGTGAAGACCGTCATGATCGGGCTCGACGCGACGAACTGCTGCCTGCAGCCGCGCGCGGATATCGGGCTTCTGCACGCAGATACGACGCTCGGGCGGCTTGTCCCCGCGATGCTGACGGACTATTCGGATGTCTACAAGCAGGTTCATAATATAGACGGCATGATCATTCACGACGCCATCAGCGCAGTCTATCTCTGGAAGCCGGAGCTGTTTTCCTGCCAGCCCTGCCGGATCGAGGTCTGTCTGATTGATGGCGAGCATCTGGGGCAGACGGTCCCGGAAGCGGGCGATACCTGCCTTGCCGCGACGAGCTGCGACGCGCAGGCGGTAAGAGACGAAATTCTTTCCGTGATGAAGCAGGTTGTAGCCGCACATTGAGACGCAAAGCGCCCCGGACTTTCGTCCGAGGCGCTCGATTTATTTGACCAGCTCTGCCTCGGCATCCTTGCCGAGTCTGCGGAGCATCGTCTTTTTGACGGCTCTGAAAATGTTCTGGTAGCCCGTGCAGCGGCACAGGTGCCCGGACAGGAGCTTGCGCAGCTCATCGTCCGTGTACTCGATGCCCGCGTTCAGAATCTCCGTTGCGGTCAGGATGAAGCCCGGCGTGCAGAAGCCGCACTGAATCGCCGTCTCGTCGATGAACGCCTTCTGGATATCCGAGAGCGTTCCGTCTGGGTTCATAAGTCCTTCGAGGGTGATGATGTTCTTGCCCTCTGCCCAGACGGCAAGATACAGGCACGAATTTACTGCCTCGCCGTCAATGAGAACCGTGCATGCGCCGCACTCGCCGACCTCGCAGCCCTTTTTGACGGAGGTCAGGTGGTAATTGTTGCGGAGCATATCGGTCAGACTCGCGCGGACGTCTACCATCTGCTCGCGCTTTTTGCCATTGATTGTGCAGGTTACAAGCTTATACTGCGCCATTACACGTCACCTCCGCAGCGTTTGACCGATTCGATCAGGCAGCGCTTCGCCATTTCGACCGCAATGTGCTGCCGGAAGGCTTTGCTGGCGCGCCAGGAATCTCTGGGATGAATGTCCTCCAGAACGGTTCTGGAAAACGCCTCGATGTTTTCCATCGTGACTGCTTTGCCGTTGATTGCTGCTTCCGCGCTCGGCACGCGCATGGGAACGGGACCGGCAACGCCGTAGGCAATGCGCACGCGCTCGAAGGTCTTCTTGTCGGCAGACAGCCGGCAGTTGACCGAGCAGCCGGTCGTTGCGATGTCCATCGCGTTTCGCATGGCGTATTTGATATAGAAGCCCGCCGTGCGGTCGTAGGATTCCTTCGGAATGATGATCGCCGTCTGAATTTCGCCGTCTGCGACGTTGATATCGACGGTGCCGGCTTTGATGTAGAAGTCCTTGATCGGAAGATAGCGCCTGCCGTTTTTGCCGGTCAGTTCGATGATCGCCTCCCAGGCGTGCAGGGTGGACGCAGAGTCTGCCGACGTCACGCCGTTGCAGGTGTTGCCGCCGATGGTGCCTGCGTTGCGGATCTGGGGACCGCCGACCATGTCGACCGCTTCGCCGAGGACATTGATATATTTCTGAATGATCGGGTCGCGCGTGATGTGGGAGAAGGTCGTGAGGCTTCCGATGCGGATTGCCTCGTTTTCATCCAGACAGATGCCGCGGATTTCATCGAGCGCCTGAATGGAGATCAGCTCCTTGCCTGCGCGCTTGCCTTCCCGCATCTGCACGAGAACGTCCGTGCCGCCGGCAATGATCTGGGCCTGCGGATGCGCGAGCCGCAGCTCGATGGCGTTTTCGACACTCGCCGCCTCATAGAGCGCTTTCATATCATACATGGCTTAGGTTCCCTCCTTCTCCCAGTCATCGTGAATGAGTCCTGCTTTGGTAAACTCCGCAAACAGCACGTGCGGCGTGATGGGCGTTTTGTCAATCGCGACGCCGGTCGCCTGCAGAATCGCATTGCGGATGGCGGGCGCGCCGGAGCAGGCGGGCGGTTCGCCGAGCGCCTTGGTACCGAACGGCGAGGTCGGCTCGGGATTTTCCACGAACAGCGCCTGCAGGTCCGGGTGATCCATGAACGTCGAGAGCTTGTAGTCGAGCAGATTGTTATTCAGGGGTCGGCCGGTCTTCTCGTCGAACAGCAGCTGCTCGGAAAGTCCGTAGCCGATTGCCATCGACATGCCGCCGTGGACCTGCGCCTCTGCCAAAGCCGGGTTAATCAGCTTGCCGCAGTCGTGAACATTCACGAGATTCAGGAGCCTGACCTTGCACATCGGAATATCGACCTCGACCTCGGCAAAGCTGCAGCCGAAGGAATAGGCGTTGTTGCGGATGGTATAGGTGGACTCTGCCGTAATATGCTCGGAGTCGGCGGCGTTATACTGCGCGGTCATCGCCAGCTCCTTGAGGCTCATCAGCACCTTGCCGTCCATCACGCGAACGATGCTGCCGTCCCGGATGTCCATGTTCTCGACCATCTGGCGCGTGAGCTTCGAAGCGTAGGCGAGAATCTTCTTCTTGAGCAGCTCGCCCGTCTGCCGGATGGAGAAGCCCGCGACATAGGTCTGCCGGGAGGCGTATGCGCCGAGCCCCGTGGGCGTGATGTCCGTATCCTGGCAGGAAACGACATGCACGTCGCGGTAGCTTGCCAGACCCACAACCTCCGCCGTCATCTGGGCGTATGCGGTGTCTGCGCCCTGCCCGATTTCCGTTTCGCCGCACTGCATGGTGACTGTACCGTCGAGGTTCAGCTGCATGCGGTTCGACGACGTTTCCAGAGAAATCGGATAAACCGCGGTGTTATACCAGAATGCTGCCATGCCGATGCCGCGGCGGACAGGTCCGGTCTGGTTCTGATATTCTTTGAGCTTCCGGTCGTAGTCAATCGCTGCCCGACCCTTTTCCATGCACTCGCGGAACGAGTCATAGTAGTTGACGTTGTGTGAGAAGCCGTCTTCAAAGCCCTTGGGCATGATGAATCTGTTGCGGTACTCGATGGGATTCATGCCGACGGCAAGCGCACACTCTTCAATGTTCGCATCGTCTGCAAACGACGCCTGCGGCATGCCGTAGCCGCGCATCGCGCCTGCGACGGGGCGGTTGGTATAGACGGTGTAGGCGTCCGCCTGCACGTTGTCGCACGGATAAATCTGCGGGAACGAGCCCATCGCCTTGGCGACAATGGAATGACCGTGAGACGCATAAGCGCCCTGGTTGGAGAAGCACTCGATCTTGCGCGCGGCAATCGAGCCGTCCTTGTGAAGCCACGTGATGATATGGAACCGGATGGCATGGCGCACGCGGTTGGAGATGAAGGTCTCTTCGCGCGAGCAGTCGATGCGGACGCACTGTCCGCCAACCTGCGTGGAGCACCAGGCGCAAAGCGGCTCATACAGCGCGTCCTGCTTGTTGCCGAAGCCGCCGCCGATATACGGCTTAATGACCTGGATGTCCGCCCAGGGTCTGCCCAGCGCCTGACCGACAATGCGGCGGATGATGTGCGGAATCTGCGTCGAGGAAACGACCGTGATGCGCCCGTTTTCCGCGTAGGCAAAGCAGCCGTGGTTTTCGATGTGGCAGTGCTGGACCATCGGGGTCTCATACCAGCCCTCGACCTTGATGAGGCCCTCCTCTTTGATTGCCTCGTCGTAGTCGCCCTTTGCCATGGACGTGTGCTTGAGGACGTTGCCGGGGCATTCCTCGTGAATCTGCGGTGCGTCCGGCTCCATCGCCTTCTGCACATCCAGCACGAACGGCAGCACGTCATACTCGACCTTGAGCGCGCGCACGCCCTGCATCGCGGCAACCTCGTTTTCCGCAATGACGACGGCAATTTCGTCTCCGTAGTAGCGCACATGGCGGTTGAGCAAATGCCGGTCGGCGGTATCCTGATGCCCGGGGTCCATGGACCACGGGTGACCTGCCGTCGGGAAGGCAATGTCCGGCACATCAAAGCACGTCAGCACCTTCACGACGCCCTCGATTGCCTCTGCCGCCGAGGTATCGATGGATTTGACGAAGCCATGGGCAATTTCGGAATGCTTGATTCGCGCATAGAGCGCGCCGGACGGCATCCGGTCTTCGTAATATTTGGTTCTGCCGGTCGCCTTGTCAAAGGCGTCGACACGAACCTCGCTTTTGCCTACGATGCTCATACTCTGACCTCCAGTTTCTATCGCATGGGAAAACGCCGGATTTTTCCGCCTTTTCCCCTGTAATCTGAAATAATTTTAGCACACCCGAAAAAAAATCGAAAGCAAAAGCATTATCCTATTTTTCGTATAACGATTTTTTCGAAATGATCGAATTTTTCAGCAGTTTCTTGCATCATTGCTCAAAAATGGGTATACTGAATTGTAGAAAATCACGGAGGATTTAGCCATGGCAGACGCAGCTGCGCCCCGTCTGGGGTGCTTGATCATGGCGGCGGGAAACGCCAGCCGGTTTGGGGAAAACAAGCTCTTCGCCGTGTATCGAGGAAAAACGCTTCTGGAGCTGGCGCTTCTCGCCGTGCCGCCGCAGCTTTTTGCGCGCGTGACGGTGGTCAGCCAGTATGAACCGGCGCTGGGGCTTGCGCAGCAATACGGCTTCGAGGCAATCTTAAACCGCGAGCCGGAGCTGGGCGTGAGCCGGACCATTGCACTTGGCACGCAGGCGATGCTCGATTGCGACGCAATTTTATACATGGTTGCCGACCAGCCGCTGCTGCAGCCAAACTCGGTCTGCGCCGTGGCAGAGCGGTGGCTGCGTGAGCCGGATATGATCTGCGGTGCGGCGCACAACGGCGTGCGCGGCAATCCGTGCATCTTCCCGAAGGCGTTTTTCCCGGAGCTGCTTGCGCTTTCCGGCGATACCGGCGGCAGCCGCGTGATCCGGCGGCACGAGGACCGTCTGCGTCTGGTTGAAATTCCACCCGAGGAGCTCTATGACTGCGATACCAGAAGTGCGCTGGACGCACTCAAAGCGGAAGCTTCCAATTCCTGACCGTCACAAAAATAGCGAGGCAGAACGCAATGCGTTCTGCCTCGTTTTTCTCTGTTCTTTTCCGGTGCGGCGATTACAGGTGCAGCACGCGGTCACGGATCTCCTGGGTTCTGCCCTGGTTCCAGTACTGGGTGCCGATGTAGCCGCAGGTCCGGCGCGCGACGTTCATCTTCGACTGGTCGGTGTTGCCGCACTGCGGGCAGGTCCAGACCAGCTTGCCGTCGGCGTCTTCCTTGATTTCGATCTCGCCGTCGAAGCCGCAGACCTGGCAATAGTCCGACTTCGTGTTCAGCTCGGCGTACATAATGTGATCGTAGATGAACTTCATGACCTCGAGCACCGCGTCGATGTTGTTCTGCATGTTCGGCACCTCGACGTAGCTGATCGCGCCGCCGGGCGAGAGCGCCTGGAACTGCGACTCAAACGCGAGCTTGTCGAAGGCGTTGATATGCTCGGTCACATGGATATGATAGGAGTTCGTGATGTAGTTCTTGTCCGTGATGCCCTCGACGATGCCGAAGCGCTTTTGCAGGCACTTGGCGAACTTGTACGTCGTCGACTCCAGCGGCGTTCCGTAGAGCGAGAAATCGATATCGGTCGCTTCCTTCCAGCGCTTGCAGGCATCGTTCATGTGCTGCATGATATCGAGCGCGAACGGCGTTGCCGCAGGGTCGGTGTGGGACTTTCCGGTCATGTACTTGACGCATTCGTAAAGCCCCGCGTAGCCGAGGGAAATGGTCGAATAGCCGCCGTAAAGGAGCTTATCGATCGGCTCGCCCTTTTTGAGCCGCGCCAGCGCGCCGTACTGCCAGAGAATCGGCGCCGCGTCCGAGAGCGTACCCTTGAGCCGGTTGTGGCGGCACATGAGGGCTTTGTAGCAAAGCTCGAGCCGCTCGTCGAAGATCTTCCAGAATTTATCGAGCGCGCCGTTCGACGACAGCGCCACGTCCACCAGATTGATCGTCACGACGCCCTGATTGAACCGGCCGTAATACTTGGGCTTGCCCGGCTCGTAGTTTCCGGCGTTTGCCACGTTGTTCCAGCCCGTGCCGGAGCGGTCGGGCGTGAGGAAGCTGCGGCAGCCCATGCAGGTATACACGTCGCCGTGACCCGGCGTCTCGCCCTTGGAGAGCTTCAGCTCGCGCATCTTCTTTTCCGAAATATAGTCCGGCACCATGCGCTTGGCGGTGCAGCGGGCGGCAAGCTTCGTCAGATACCAGAACTTCGTGCCTTCGGTGATGTTGTCCTCCTCCAGCACGTAGATGAGCTTCGGGAACGCAGGCGTAATCCAGACGCCCTTTTCGTTCTTGACGCCCTCAATGCGCTGGTTGAGCGTCTCTTCGATGATGATGGCAAGATCCCGCTGCTCCTGCTCCGAGCGCGCCTCGCCGAGATACATGAACACGGTGATAAACGGCGCCTGTCCGTTGGTTGTCATGAGCGTCACGACCTGATACTGGATGGTCTGGACGCCGCGGCGGATTTCGTCGCGCAGGCGCTTTTCGACGACCTTGGAGATTGCCTCGTCGGAGGCTTCGGTTCCGAAATCCTTCAGCTCCTCTAAAACCGACTTGCGGATTTTCTGCCGCGAAACATCGACAAACGGGGCAAGATGGGTCAGGCTGATCGACTGCCCGCCGTACTGGTTGGAGGCGATCTGCGCGATGATCTGGGTCGCGATGTTGCAGGCGGTGGAGAAGCTGTGGGGCTTTTCAATGAGCGTGCCGGAGATGACCGTGCCGTTCTGCAGCATGTCCTCGAGGTTCACGAGGTCGCAGTTGTGCATGTGCTGGGCATAATAGTCCGCGTCGTGGAAATGGATGATGCCCGCCTCATGCGCTTCGACAATCTCCTGCGGCAGCAGCATCCGGCGCGTCAGGTCCTTGGAGACCTCGCCCGCCATATAGTCGCGCTGCACGGCGTTGACGGTCGGGTTCTTGTTGGCGTTTTCCTGCTTGACCTCCTCGTTGTTCGACTCGATCAATGTGAGAATCTTGTCATCGGTCGTGTTGGACTTGCGCACCAGCGAGCGCGTATAGCGGTAGGTGATGTAGTTTTTTGCAACCTCATATGCCCCGTGCGCCATGATCTGATGCTCGACGAGGTCCTGAATTTCCTCGACGGACAGCGCGCGGTTCATCGACTGGCACGACAGCTCCACGCTCTCAGCGATGCGGCGGATCTGCATCGGCGTCAGCCGCTCAGACTCCTCGACGACGTTATTGGCACGTGTGACGGCGGAGATGATCTTCATAATATCGAAGACGGCCTCCGAGCCGTTGCGTTTGATAATTTTCATGCTGCTCTCTCCCTCGTCCTGTTATGACAGACGCTGTGCAGGAAAATATTTCAATTGCATATTTTCCTGCACATGCGAACACAATATCTTGTGGTAATCCCGCGGTTTATCAACTAAATATGCCTTTCGCGGAAGCGCCATAGACAATATACTAGATCACACATGCCTTGTCAAGACTAAAAACTGGATTTGAAACAAAATCTTGTGTTCAATTATCAAAAAGCAACCGTGGAACACAACATGTAGTGTTCCACGGCTCAAGCTGTCAGACAAGCTTGCGCTTTTTTGCTACCACTTATTCTCCACTTTTTCGGCAAAGCCGAAGAAATCCCGCACGCAAAGCACGCTTCCGTCATCCAGAACGGCGGTTCCGGTGAAAGTTCCGAACACCTGGTGCTGATCGGATTTGAGCAATTTGAAATCCGTGCAGGCGGCGCGGTCGAGGATGGGTCGGAACTGCATCTCGAATCTGCCGTCGGAGCTGGTGAAGCGCCAGGGCGCAAGGAAATCCTCTTTCCCATCTTTGAAGGGTATCTCAAAAGTGACATGGTCCAGCTTGTGAAGCCTGCCCCCGTAAAGCAGCGCATTCTCCGTCGCGGCGGAGGTATCGCCGAAGCCGTAGCCGAGGTTCCAGCCGAACGGCGCGCCATCCAAAAGCCCGGACGCACTCGACCAGTACCACGTGTTGTGATACGTCCAGACGCCGCGCCCCCAGTCGAGGACAGCAAAGAATTTGTCCGGCGTCAGCTCGAACCGCTCTGCGCCAAGCTCCACCCAGCCCGACGCGCGCAGGCAGTTGATCTTCTGGTTGTAGTAAAAATGCCCGGGCTTCCGGAACGGCGTCGCAATCACAAGGCTCTCGTCCGGCTCATCCGTCAGGGTGATGATGCCCTCGATGGCGTCTTTTCCGCGGAACCTGTCCATATGGAACGACAGCCGGCGCGCGCCGTCTTCATGATAAAATGCCAACGCATACCCGGCCGCGGCAATTTCGCTCGCGCCCAGCACCGACGTCTCCGGCAGCCCCGTCTTTCCCATCGGAAACGCGCGCATAGAGCTTTTGGTGATCTGCCAGCGCTCGTCGAAGTTCAGAAGCGAGACAGAGTCCAGCCCCATATAGCCGTTGTCGGCAATCGTAAGCGCGATGCCGATGTGCCCGTCGGTCACAAGATAGTAGTCCCACTCCTTGATGCGCGATTTCGGCGCGCGGATCTGGGACCGGCAGTAGACCGGAAGCAAACTTCTTGCCCAGCCGGGCTCGCGCAGATTGCCGCTTGCATCGAGAAGCGGCGCGGCGCTGGTGATTTCATGCTGCATCATTGAGGGTCCTCCTTTGTCGTTGGTGTATAGGTATCAAGAAATGCTTTCAGCTCCTGCCGGACGCGGTCCGGCTCCTTGACGTAGCTTTTCCCGTGCTCCGCGCCGTCCACGAGAACGAGCCGCTTCGGCGCGGTGCAGGCGTCGAACGCCCGCTTCGTCATGTCACACGGCACAAAGGTATCGCCCGTGCCGTGCAGGAACAAAATCGGATACCGGCTCTCGCGCACGGCGTCAATCGTTGAGGCATCGCGCAGCCCGAAGCCTGCAAAAAGCCTTGTAACGAGGCTGCAAAGCGGCAGCAGAAGCGAAACCGGCGCTTTGGGGCAGGTGCGGCGCAGGACGCTTTCGGCAATCTCATAGGGGCTGCTAAAGCCGCAGTCGGCAATGACCGCGCGGACATTTGCCGGGAAATCGAAGCAGCTTGCCAGCAGCACCGTCGTCGCGCCCATCGAAAGCCCGCCCAGAATCAGCGGCACATTTTGTCCCAGCTTCTGCCCCATGTAGGTCGCCCAGGACAGAACGTCCAGCCGCTCACGCACACCGAAGGTCAGGTACTTGCCCTGCGAGCTTCCATGCGCGCGCTGGTCGACGAGCAGCAAAGAATATCCCAGCATGTCGTAGTAATAGGGAAGCACGAGCCCGAAGTCGATCTGCCAGCAGGATTTGTAGCCGTGAAACAGCAGAATTGTCCCCTTCGCGTTTTCCTTTGGAAGATAGATGGCGTGCAGGCGCTTGCCGTCGTAGCTCATGACGTGCAGGTCCTCGCGCTCATGCGCCGAAACCCAGCCGTCCGCCGCCAGGATCGGTTCTTTGACCTCCCGGTAGGCGGGCTTTTCCATCTGCTGCTCCAACGTCTGCCTCGTATACTGTCTGCCCGTCACCGCCTGCTGCACCACGCAATATCCGGCGGCGAGAATCAGCGCCAGAAGCGCCAGCAGAATCCACAAAAGCGTCATTTACCGCGCCTCCCTGTTTTGCCCGAGCTTTGCAAACCAGACAAACGTCTTCGGAAACACGCAGCCCGCCAGCAGCACGACGAGAAAATACCGCACGCAGTCGGCAGGTCCCACAGGAAGCAGCGCATAAAACGCCGGCTTCAGCGCCGCCTTCACGCCCGCAACCAGCGCAAGCCCGAGCGTGAATTTGAGCGCCTGCCCCAGAAGCGGCGCGCGCGTCTCGAAGCCGCCCGTGCGGCGCTCATGGAAATAGACCGCCAGCAGCCCCGCGATCGCACCCAAAAGCGTCCAGGCGTTTTTGACCGCATGGGAAAGATTGCTCTCGTCCTCTGAGCCGGGCGCGAAATCTGCGCGGATGCTGCTGACATACAGCACAAACAAACCGGCAAGCGCAATTCCCGCCGCAAGAAGATACGGCATCGCCTTCTGTGTTTTTTCGTCTGAGCGGAAGACCGGGTAAAACGCCGCAAGCAGCGCCAGCGCCATCAAAAACGCGACGCCCACGTCCAGCGGCGTGTGGACGCCCAGATACATCCGCGAAACCGGCACCAGCAGCAAAAGCGCCATGCACGCCCAGCGCACCCAGCGCTTTTTGGTCCGCAGCGCGATGGCGCCGAAGGTCCCCACGGCATTCTGCGTGTGTCCGGAGGGGAAGGAATACCCCGTCGCCGCGGCGCGCGCCGCCTCCACAATCGTAAACTCCGGGTCCAGCACCCACGGGCGCGGAATCCGGCAGGCGATTTTCAGGAACTGGTTTGCCAGCGTCCCGAACAGTCCCACCACAAACACATAGTAGCCCGTGCGCTTATCCACGCACCAGAACAGCAGCAGCGCCAGCGCCAGAAACGCCAGCTCGTCTCCAAAATACGTAATGCCGGAGAACAGCACGTCGAGCGCGGGCACGCGGACGGACTCCAGCCATCTCAAAAATCCCATAGCGGTCTCCTTTGCGCGGCTTGATTGCCACCAGTATAGCACAGTTTTGCGCCGAAGGGAATCAGAAGGCGGCTTGCATTTTTGTCAAAAAAGGGTATACTTA
>CALERM010000093.1 GCA_937907715.1 uncultured Clostridia bacterium | reverse complement strand
AGAAGATCCGCTACATCGACGTCGCGCCCGTCTTTGCCGACGCCATCCAGAGAATCTACGAAGAGACGTCCATGTCCGTTCTGTTCTGATATGTTTTTTTCGTCCAACGCTGCCGAGACCTGGCTCATTGCAGGTCTCGGCAATCCCGGTCGGGAATATGAAAAGACCCGGCACAATACGGGCTTTCTTGCGCTCGATGCGCTTGCCAGGGCGCTCGGCGTGCGCGTCAACAAGCCGAAGTTCAAAGGCGAGGTCGGCGTTTGCGACTACAAGGGCAAGCGCCTGATTCTGCTCAAGCCCCAGACGTATATGAATGCGTCCGGTCTGTCCGTGGAGCCGTGCGCGCATTTTTACAAAATTCCGCCCGAGCGGATCATCGTGATCTTTGACGACATCAGTCTGCCCGTCGGTCGCATCCGTGTGCGCAAAAGCGGCTCGGCAGGCGGTCATAACGGCATCAAGTCGATCATCGCCAGCCTCGGCACCGACGCTTTTCCGCGGGTAAAGGTCGGCGTCGGCGACAAGCCGCGCCCGGACTATGATCTTGCCGACTGGGTTTTGTCTGCGATTGCAAAGGAGGACCAGGAGGCATTCCAGACCGCGCTTCATCATGCGGCGGAGGCTGCTTTGTGCATCGCAGAACACGGCACGGAGAAGGCAGCTGCCGCATATAACGGAAAGTAGGCTGCGCAGGTTTTCTGCGCGGCTGTTTTCCCTGAATCGGTATATTTCGGTGGATACCCCCATGGTTTTTGCCATGAGGGCAATCTGTCGCGGACATATTTTCCATATTTTAGTGTATTTGAAAGGAGCTGACACGCATGAATATCCTGCTGCAGGCGCTGGAAAAAAGCCCTGAATACCAGCAGCTGCTGGAATCCATCTCGCGCGGCTCGGTCGCGGCGGTCTCCGGGCTGAGCCAGATCACGCGCAGCCATTTTCTTGCCGCGCTGCACGCAAAAGCCTCCCGCCCCTCTGTATTTCTGGTGCAGGACGAGATGGCGGCAAGCCGGCTTCAGGAGGAGCTGGAAAGCTTTCTCGGCGTGCAGATTCCGGTCCTTCCGGAGCGCGAGCTGACGTTTGTCGAAGCATCGGGCGTGTCGCGCCAGTGGGAGCAGAAGCGGCTGAAGCTTCTTTACGATCTGGCGGCAGGAAAGCTGCCGCTGCTGATTGCAAGCTTTGGCGCGATGGCGCTGCGGACGATGCCGCGGTCGGTGCTGTTTTCGGCGAGCATCCTTCTTCGTGTGGGCGCAAGCTATTCCCCGGAGGAACTGACCGAAAAGCTCACACAGGCGGGCTATTCCAGAACGACGCTGGTAGAAGGCGCGGGGCAGTTTGCGCTGCGCGGCGGCATTCTGGACGTGTACTCGCCGGGCGAGGCGATGCCGGTGCGGTGCGAGTTTTTTGGAGACGAGCTGGACGCGATGGGCTTTTTTGACCCTACGACGCAGCGACGCACCGAAAATACCGACCAGGCACTGCTGCTTCCCGTCGCGGAGAGTCTGCCGTCTCTGCACCCGGAGGGCGTCGACGGGCTTTGCCGGGAGCTGCAGAGCATCATTGCCCGGCAGCGGCGGCGGAAATCGCCCCATGAGAATTTAATCACCACGCTCACGCGCGATATTGAAAGTCTGCAAAGCGGCGTGAGCTTTCCCTCCGCGGACCGGTATCTGGCGCTGATCTATCCGGAGTTTTCCTGCGCGGCGGATTATCTGTCCACAGAGACGGCGGTCTATTTCTGCGACCACGGCGCGCTTTCCCGCGCGGCAAAGGCGCAGGAAGAAGAGTTTGGGCTGGGGCTGGACGCATTTCTGGAATCCGGCCGGCTCGCGGGCGAGCTGTGCGAGTTCTATCTGTCGCTGGAAGACCTTGCGGCGCGGATGAAGGGGCATCCGGTCGTTTATTTTGACAGCTTTTTATCCGCGCGCTTTCCGGAGAGCCTGCCGCCGAAGCAGCTTTTATCTGTTACCGCGCGGCAGCTGCCGGGCTACGGCGGAAGTCTGGAGACGGCGGTCAGCGATCTCAAAAGCTATGTGAAAAACGACTACGGCTGTCTCGTTCTGTGCGGCGGCAGGCGGCGGGGGGAAATCCTCAAGGACATGCTGGGAAAAGAGGGCGTGAACGCCCTGCTTGCGTTTCCGGCGGTCCATCTGCCGCAGGCGGGGCAGGTTTTCCTGACGGACGGGTCTTTGCCGGCGGGTCTTGAATATCCGGACCTGCGGCTTGCCATTTTGACCGAGGGGCAGCTGCTCGTCAAAAAGACGGAACGCAAGCCGAAGCCCAAAAAAGCGCCCTCGAACCGCAAAAAGCTGGAGTCGTTCACGGACCTCACGCCGGGAGACCTCGTCGTGCACGAGCACCACGGCATCGGCAGGTACGTCGGCATGGAGCAGATGAAGGTCGGCGGTGCCGTCAAGGACTACGTGAAAATCGCCTATCAGGGGACGGACGTCTTATACGTTCCCGCGACGCAGCTGGATCTGGTCAGCAAATATATCGGCTCCGGCGGCGAAAACCAGAGCGTCCGGCTCAACAAGCTGGGCGGCGATCAGTGGCAGAAGGCAAAGGCGAAGGCGAAAGCGGCGGCAAAGGATTTAGCGGCAGGGCTCATTCAGCTCTATGCCGAGCGAAAGCGCCGCCCGGGCTTTGCGTTCGCGGCAGACAGCCCGTGGCAGAAGGAATTTGAAGAGAGCTTCGAGTACGCGGAAACCGACGATCAGCTGCGCGCGATTGCGGAGATCAAGCACGACATGGAGTCTCCGGCTCCCATGGAGCGGCTTCTGTGCGGCGATGTTGGCTTCGGCAAAACCGAGGTCGCGCTGCGGGCGGTGATGAAGTGCATTCTGGACGGCAAGCAGGCGGCGATTCTGGTTCCGACGACGGTGCTTGCCCAGCAGCACTATTTAACCGCGCTCAAGCGCTTCGGCTCGTTCCCGGTGACAATCGACGTGCTGTCCCGGTTCCGCACGGCGGCGCAGATGAAAAAGACGCTGCAGGAGCTGGCGTCGGGCAAGATCGATCTGATCATCGGCACGCACAAGCTGCTGCAAAAAAATGTGCAGTTCAAGGATCTGGGGCTTCTGATCGTCGACGAGGAGCAGCGCTTCGGCGTGAGCCACAAGGAGCGGCTGAAGGAAA
>CALERM010000092.1 GCA_937907715.1 uncultured Clostridia bacterium | reverse complement strand
TCCCTTCTTCCGTTGAGCTGAGCGACAAGGGCGAGTTCGTCAAGGTCGCAGGCGCACGCCGCGTTCAGAACGTGCAGGTTCTCAACAAGAAGACCGGCGTCTATGAGCCAATCAACGCCAAGAAGACCTACACTCTCGGCGGTATCGACTACACCATTACCTACTGCGGCGACGGCTTCACGATGTTCAAGAACTCCAAGGTTCTCAAGGCAGGCGACGCGACCATGACGGACGCGCAGGCGGTCCTGTCCTACATCGAAACCAAGCTCGGCGGCACCATCGGCGATGCATATTCCAAGCCCGCCGGACGCATCTCCATCGTGAAGTACATCGACATCGTTCCGGGCGCATGGTATGAAAACGCAGTCAACTACGTCAGCGACAACGGTCTGATGAACGGCGTCGGCGCGGGCTTCGACCCGAACGGCTCTCTGACGCGCGCGATGCTCGTTACGATTCTCTACCGTCAGGCTGGCTCCCCTGCCGTCACCACCAAGGTTTCCGATAAGTTCTCCGACTGCACGGAAGACAGCTGGTATGCTCCGGCGGTTGTCTGGGCGGCGGAAAACAACATCGTCGGCGGCTATGCAGACGGCACGTTCGCGCCCAACAAGGCTATCACCCGTCAGGAGATGGCGAAGGTCCTCTATGGCTACGACGTCGCAACCGGAAAGGCAGAAGGCACCGCGGCAACCGAGCTGACCTACACCGACCTTACCTCCATCGCAGACTGGGCGCTCGAAGGCGTTCACTACTGCACGGCGGAGAAATATCTCTCCGGCTCCAACAATGCCTTTAACCCCGCCGGTACGGCAACACGCGCCATGGTTGCGCAGGTCTTTATGAACATGGCTGGCTAAAAGCATTGAAAAATCACCCCGTAATACGCGAAATCGCCCGGCTTACGCCGGGCGATTTTTTACGCGATTCTACAGGAAGCCCAAAAAGAGCATCCGCAAATGCGGATGCTCTGCACTTCGGTTTACGTCTCCGGAAGCGCCATGTGCGCCTCGCGCTGGTCCATCGGAAGATAGTGGTTTCGGATGGTGACAGCGCGGTAAGCCGGACGCATGATACGGTTTCCGGTCAGAACCTCCTCCATCCGGTTGGCGCACCAGCCGGCAATACGTGCTGTGGCAAACAGCGGCGTGAAGACCTCCTGCGGAATGCCGAGCATGTGATAGACCAGACCGGAGTACATGTCGACGTTTGCACAGATCGGATCGTCGCTCCGGCGCTTTTCCTGCAGGAGCGCAGCGCCGATGGTCTCGACCTTTTCCAGCAGCGCAAAATCATCTGCATAGCCCTTGACTTCTGCCAGATGCCCGGCATACTTTTTCAGCAGCACCGCGCGCGGGTCTGAGAGCGTATAGACTGCGTGACCCAGACCATAGATCTTGCCCGAGCGGTCCCCCGCCTCGCGGCTGAGAATTTTTACGAGATAGTCGCGGATGGAGCCGTCGTCTTCTGCATCGACGTGCGCTTTGACGTCGCGGAACATCTGCATGACCTTGGCGTTTGCGCCGCCATGCAGCGGACCCTTCAGAGAACCGACAGCGCCTGCAATTGCGCTGTAGGTGTCGGTTCCGCTGGAGGACAGCGCGCGGCAGACGAAGGTCGAGTTGTTGCCGCCGCCGTGCTCGGCATGAATCATCATCATCATGTCCAGCAGGTGCGCCTCTTCTTCCGTGTAGCTGGCATCCGGACGGATCATGCGCAGGAAGTTTTCCGCTGCGGAAAGCTCCGCGCTCGGATAGTGGATATGCAGTGACTCCCCGTCAAAATAGTGCCTGTTCACCGCGTAGGCGTTTGCCACAATCGCCGGGAACGAGCCAATGAGCTTGATGGACTGCGTGAGCAGATTGTCAGCCGATGTGTCGTCCGGGTTTTCGTCGTAGGAATACAGCAGCAGCACGCTCCGCGCCAGATCGTTCATGATGTCCCGGCTCGGGTGGCGCATGATCATGCCCTCAGTAAAGCCCTCGGGGAGCTTTCGCGCCCTGCACATGATGTCATTAAAATAGGAAAGCTCTAGTTTTGTCGGCAGATGCCCCATCAGAAGCAGGTACGCGACCTCCTCGTAGCCGAATGTTCCGCTCTTACGATGCGCCTCGACGATTTCGTTGAGATCAATGCCGCGGTAATAGAGCTTGCCGGGCATGGGCACGCGCCTGCCGTCTTCGATCAGATAGCCCTGGACGCTGCCGACCTTTGTGACACCGATGAGGACGCCAGTACCGTCGCTGTTTCGAAGTCCACGCTTGACCTCGCCAAAATAATAGCTGTCTGGAATCTGATATTCCTGTCTGACAAGACTGCCGAGGGACGCCGCCATATCCGGCCGCGAATCCATTGCACGTTCCATGATCTTCTTCTCCTTCCGCGAGGTGCGGTTTTCATGTTGGGCTCATTATAACGATGCACTCTCAAAAATGCAAGTATTTTCTTTCAATATTTCAAAAAAATTTTTGTTTTATTCAATTAATTGAATTATCACCTGCGTGCATCTAAAATTCGCAGCAGAAATGCAAGGAAGAAAAAATTAAATTCATTTTGCACTTGCATTTTATGCAGTCCCTTGCTATACTGTCACCAGAAAAAGCACCGGGCGCATCCGGCACAGAAGGGACAGATGGATATGATACGGTTAATTGACAACGGCGTCACGATTCAGAGCGGCAAGCCTGTCGCCGCCATGGCAGCGCAGACCGGCGCGAAAGAGAAGACCATTGCTGCAAAGATTCTTGCCGCGCACAACCATCCGGCGCAAGACGGGCAGCTGCACATCACGTTCGATGGTCTGATTTCCCACGATATCACTTACGTCGGCATCATCCAGACGGCAAGAGCGAGCGGCTTGACCCGCTTCCCGGTCCCCTACGTGCTGACCAACTGTCATAACAGTCTCTGCGCCGTCGGCGGCACGATCAATGAAGACGACCACGTTTTCGGTCTGTCCGCGGCAATCAAATATGGCGGCGATTATGTGCCGGCAAATCAGGCAGTCATTCACCAGTACGCGCGCGAAATGATGACGGGGTGCGGCAAAATGCTCCTTGGCTCCGACAGCCACACCCGCTACGGCGCCATCGGTACCATGGGCGTCGGCGAGGGTGGACCCGAGCTTGTCAAGCAGCTTCTGCAGAACACCTACGACGTAGCAAAGCCGCAGGTCGTGCTGGTCTGGCTGACGGGCGAGGTTCCCCACGGCGTCGGTCCGCACGATGCCGCCATCGCGCTGTGCGGCGCTGTCTATAAAAACGGCTTCGTCAAAAACAAGATTCTTGAATTTGCCGGACCCGGCGTCAAGGCACTTCCGATGGATTTCCGCATCGGCATCGACGTCATGACGACCGAGACCGCCTGCCTCAGCTCCATCTGGGAAACAGACGAGAAGGTCGAGGAATATCTCGCGATGCACGGAAGACCCGATGCCTACCGCGCGCTGCGCGTCGAAGAGGGCGCGTATTATGACAGCTGCATTGAAATCGACCTTTCGAGTCTGGAGCCTATGGCGGCGCTTCCGTTCCATCCGTCTGAGGCAGTGGCGCTGCGCGAGCTGATCGCAAATCCCGGAGATTACCTGCGCGAGGTGGAGCTTCGCGCGCATGAGCAGTTCGGCGGCAAGGCGGAGCTTCATCTGACCGATAAGCTCGAAGGCGGCAGGCTCCGGATCGATCAGGGTGTCATTGCCGGCTGCTCGGGCGGCATGTACGATAATATCGCTGAGGCTGCGTCCATCCTGCGCGGCTTCGACGTCGGCTGCGGCGATTTTTCGCTTTCGGTCTATCCCCCGTCGATTCCGGTCAATCTGGAACTGATCCGAAACGGCGTGCAGCAGGAGCTGCTGGAGGCGGGTGCGCTCTTCAAGCCCTGCTTCTGCGGTCCGTGCTTCGGCGCGGGCGACGTTCCGGCAAACAACGCCCTTTCCATCCGCCACACGACGCGCAACTTCCCGAACCGCGAAGGCTCGAAGCCCGGCAACGGACAGCTGGCGGGCGTAATTCTGATGGACGCTCGCTCGATTGCCGCGACGGCAAGAAACCACGGCGTCCTGACCTCCGCTGCCGACATTGGCTACGACGCGCCGAAGCCGGTCATGAGAGTCTTTGACGCAGCGGTCTACAAAAAGCGCGTTTACTTTGGCTTTGGCAATCCGCAGCCGGATCATGCGCTGAAATTCGGTCCCAACATCACCGAGTGGCCGAAGATTCCGGCGCTCGCGGAGAACCTTCTGATGCAGGTGGCGTCCGTGCTGCGCGACCCCGTCACCACCACCGACGAGCTGATTCCCTCGGGCGAAACGTCGTCGTATCGCTCGAACCCGTTGAAGCTTGCAACGTTTGCCCTGTCCCGCAGGGACCCTGAATATGTCGCCCGCGCCAACGCGACACATGCATTGGAGCTGGCACGGCAGGACGGTCTGGTTCCGCCGGAGCTGGAAACAGTGCTGCAAAAGCTGCATCTTACAAACGATGCGGCAAAGACGATGCAGCTCGGCTCGGTAATCTTTGCCAACAAGCCGGGCGACGGCTCTGCGCGCGAGCAGGCGGCGTCGTGTCAGAGAGTTCTCGGCGGCTGCGCAAATATCTGCTATGAATTTGCGACCAAGCGCTACCGCTCAAACTGCGTCAACTGGGGCATGCTTCCGTTCACGCTCGACCCCAAAGCAGAATTTACCGGCTGCCCCGG
The DNA here is from genome assembly GCA_937907715.1 of uncultured Clostridia bacterium. Lineage (GTDB taxonomy): Bacteria > Bacillota > Clostridia > Oscillospirales > Oscillospiraceae > CAG-170. Next base: position 10,654 of record CALERM010000092.1, on the reverse strand, counting down.
CGATTTCATCTATGTGCCGGACGTGAAGCGCAAGGTGAAAGCCGGCGATGAGGTCTTCCCGGCAAAGCTTCTGCATGCGGATGGCTCTCTGGAGGATCTGACACTGTATCTCAAAAACACATCCGCCGAAGAGCGCGAGCTGCTGCTGCAAGGCTGCCTGATGAACCACTATGCAGCGCAAAGGAGAGCGTAATCATGGAAAAAATCAAAATGCTAAACGCCATTGCCGAGCTCGACGGCGATGAAATGACGCACGTTCTCTGGGGCATGATCAAAGATGAGCTGATTCTCCCCTTCGTGGCGCTGAACAGCGAATACTACGATCTTTCCATCCAAAGCCGTGACAAAACCGAAGACGCCGTCACCGTAAAGGCAGCGGAGGCAATCAAGCGTCTGCATGTCGGCGTCAAATGTGCAACCATCACGCCCAACCTGCAGCGGCAAGAGGAGTATCACCTCAAAAAACTCTGGAAGTCCCCGAACGCCACCATCCGCGCCATGCTCGACGGCACAGTTTTCCGCACGCCGATTCTGATCTCAAAGGTCAAGCCGGTTGTCTCCTGCTGGAAAAAGCCGATCACCATTGCGCGTCACGCCTACGGCGATATTTACAAGGCGGTTGAGTACCGTGTCCCAGGTCCCGGCAAGGCAGAGCTGGTCTTTACCGATGAGAAAGGTCATGAGACCTCCCGCCAGACGGTTTACGATTTCAAGGGTCCCGGCGTTTTGCAGGCGATGCACAACCGCGATGACTCGATCATTTCCTTTGCCCGCTGCTGCTTTACCTACGCGCTGAACGTGAAGCAGGACGTCTGGTTCTCCAGCAAAGATACAATCTCCAAGGACTACGACCAGACCTTCAAGCTCCTGTTCCAGAAGGTATTTGACGAGGAGTTCAGGTCCCAATTTGAAGCGGCAGGTCTTCACTACCGCTACGCGCTCATTGACGACGTTGCGGCAAAGGTCATCCGCTCGGAGGGCGGCATGATCTGGGCGTGCAAGAACTACGACGGAGACGTCATGAGCGACCTCATTGCCGCTGCCTCCGGCAGCCTTCCGATGATGACGAGCGTTCTCGTCTCCCCGGACGGAAACTTCGAGTATGAGGCGGCACACGGCACGGTCGTCGACCACTATCACAAATGGCGCGAGGGAAAGCCTGTTTCCACCAATCCCCTGGCGACCATCGCCGCATGGGCAGGCGCGCTTCACAAGCGCGGCGAGCTGGACGGCAATGAAGATCTGATGCATTTTGCCGATTGCCTGTCGAAAGCCGGCGTTGATGTGTTTGAAGCCGGGTATCTTTCCGAGGATCTGGCGAGGTTGTGCGACCCGGCAGAGCTTCGGGAAATGCCGGAAAACGGGCGGCTGCTGCATCTGATTCGCGAGCGGCTGGAAGCGCTCTTATCTGCATAACACCAAAAAGCGGGCAGTTCTTCGGAGCTGTCCGCCTGTTTTTGCGGCAGAAAAATCTTAAAAATTCCAAAGCTCGCGCAAATTGTTGATTCTCAAGCCGGAATATGATAGAATGATGAAGTCTATGCAATATATCTGACAAACTATACTTCCATATTGGAGAGATTTTATGCCGCAAATGAAGCTGTTTGGCAACTCCCGATCCGCCGCGCGTGTCGCAGGAAAGCGCAAGCCGGATTCTGAGCAGGCGCCAAAGGAAAAGAAACAGAAAAAGAAAAAGCCGCTGAAGGTGCTTGCCATCTGGCTGACAGTGATTCTGTGCCTGGAAGGCTTGTATTTCTTCTGCTGCTACACGGACAACGCCTTCGTCACAAAATGGCGCATGATCTACATCCAGACTGCGATGTCCACCATGCGCCACCAGTGGATGGCGACGTATCTGCTGCCGGAGTCGGTCGTGGAAGACGTTATGCGAAAGCGCACCGAGTCTATGGAGGCGCTTGCCGACAAGGAGTCCTCCTGGGGCGAAACGACCGGCGAGACAACGGTCAAAGAGCCTGACGAGCCGGAAACAAAGCCCGTTGACACCGAGGTTACGGAGCTTCCGACCGAGACCATGACCCCCGAGGACGAGCAGGCGCTGGCGAGGGAAGCGTTCTATGAGCTGTTCTGGGAGCTGGACCAGCCGACGATGGAAAGCTACATCGAAGAAAATCCGTCGGTTCTGGATAACGGCTGGGAGAACATCAACATCAACGAGGCAGGTCTGGACGACGACGGCACGTCCATTCAGACGACCATGGGCGAACAGGTCCTCGCCATCAACGCCAAAGAGCAGATCATGCTTGTGCGTGTGACCGGCTCCGGCTACCGGGGTGTGCTTGCCATCGCAAAGGACCCGTCCCGACTCAACGTGGAAAACTCTGCCGGCGTTGGCACCTATGGACAGCTGACCGGCGAAATTGCCAGCGCGCACAATGGCATTCTCGCGACCACCTGCTCCGGCTTTATTGACATTGACGCGCAGGGCAACTGGGGCAATGGCAACGGCGGTCTGATCGCGGGCTACGCCATGAGCAACGGTCACGGCTACGGCACACACTACAATTCCTATGCCGGTTTCCAGTATTACCGCCTGGAAATCCATGAAGACGATCGCATTTATATAAAAAAGGTCGACAAGGAAGTCAGCGAGGACTGCCGCGACGCCACCGAGTTCCAGCCGCCCATCATCATCGACGGCGAGCTTCTTGTAAGCGACTACTGGGTCGAAACAAACCCGCGTGTCTGTATTGGACAGTCCGACAAGTATGAGATGCTGCTGCTTGTGATCGAAGGTCGTATCTACACCGAGGGCATCCTCGGCACCGACGTCAACGAGTGTGCCAGAATTCTGCAAAAGCATAACGCCATGCAGGCGATGAATGTCGACGGCGGCACCAGCGCCATGATGTGGTACGACGGCGAATACGTCATTCGCGGATCGAATCCCAATACGCGCTACACCGGCTCGCGCCCGGTCCCGAACGCCTTTGTCTATCACAGAGTGGAAGAATAACGTATCAAAAACCGCTGGCGGTAAGCCAGCGGTTTTTGATGAAAGAGCTGCGCCGAACGCTGCGCAGTTTATGCTTCCTCATAGCTCTGTTCCTCACGCTCAGAGATAAGATTCCAGACGAACTGGAAAAATTTCTTATTGAAGTAGAACAGATACACGCCCAGCACCGTCAGCCCCAGCGTGACGAGCCACGCCATGGTCACATCCGTCAGAAAGTGCGCGCCCATGCGAAGCCGGGAGAACGCAACAATCGCGGTCCAGAGCGCGCCGGAAAGCCCAAGACGCTTTTCCTTTCCGCGGAAGCGTTTGGATACCGTGGGCAGAAGCGACACGAGCATCGCGCAGGCGGCGCAGGCGGTGTGCCCGGATGGGAACGAGCGGAACTCGTCAGGCGACACGCCCTCGGCGACCAGCTGGTTTTTAAGGCTGCTGCCCGCCTTCCACCACGGCGTAAAATAGCTGGCGTTTCCCGTCGAGGCGATCAGGCGCATTCTGGCTCTGCCCCAGGGAACCTTGAGGATGTTGATCAGGAGCATCGTTCCCACGCAGACAAAAATGAGCGTCAGCACGAAGCGAACGACCGTCTTTCCCTGCGCGCCGGACGTTACCAGCAGCAGCGCTGCCGAACAGATCGCCGCAAAGAACACCGTCACCAGCAGCGGTACCCACGCAGGCATGGCGGGCACGTTGTCTGTCGCCTCGTGGACCGAAAGGAAAACGCCGCCGAGTATCAGACCGAACGCGCCGATCAGAAACAGCACGTTCCAGTCTCTTCTCAGGCAGCCCCGGTGCCGGAACAGCAGCACGCCCGCGCAGATCAGCGCCAGAAAAGCCGGAAGCTCGCCGAACGCGGCAAAAAACTGCCCGAAGCTGCTCTCCTTTCCGGGGTACAGGAAGCTCGAAATCTGAAAATCATACACAGAGCCAACAATCATACAGACGAGCAGCAGCGCAAACAATAGCCGCGCACTGCACGCATAGGAGCGTTTGAGTTGTTTCATAGAATATCCCTTCAAAATCATCTATCCGCATCGGAACTCCGCGCTGCCGAAGCACTTTTTGCCGCGCCGGATTCCGGTTTTTTACGTGTGCCGGAATAGTATATCATAATTATGTAACCTTGGCAATTGACGAAATTGCATGAAACATGGTATCATCTTTTGGAGAAAAAGAGGCGATTGTCCATGAGAATATTGGAACCGGATTATGCAGCAGACTTTCACTGCCTTGCCGGTGCATGCCCGGATACGTGCTGCAAGGACTGGGAGATTATCCTGGACGAAGATACCCTCGCACGCTATCAGGAAATTCCCGGCGCATTCGGAGACGAGGTGCGCGCCGCGCTGACCCGGGACGCCGAGGGCGATACGATGTTCCGCCTCACGGACGGACACTGTCCCCTGCTGCGAGAAGACGGACTCTGCCGGGTCCAATTGGCGCTGGGCGAAGAGGGGCTGTGCAATACCTGCCGTCAGCACCCGCGCTTTTATGAGGAGTATGGCAGCACCAGAGAGCTGACGCTCAGCATTTCCTGCCCCGCAGCGGCAAAGCTTCTGCTGGAGCATGACGCGCCGGTCACGTTTGTATCGCACGAAGACGGCGTGCCGGTCTCCGGCTGCAACGAGTTAGACCCCGAGCGTTATCTTGCCCTGCGCCGCGCGCGCGATACAGCAATTGCGCTTGTGCAGAATCGGTCGCTGTCCATTTCCGACCGGCTCGGGCTTCTGCTGCTGTTTGCTGTGCGGCTGCAAAAGCTGGTAGATGAAACGGCATACGGACGGCTCGACGCACTGCTTGCGCAGTTTTCGAACCCTGAGCGCCGGAATCGCGCGTTGTCTCGCATCAGGCGGCTCCGGCAGAAGGAGGCGCGTTTCTTCCCCTGCTGGCTGATTCTCAACAACATGGAGCATCTGACGCAGGAGTTTCCGCGCCTTCTGGACCGGCGCGCGAGTCGAACGATCACGCACGCGCTGGACCCGGCGTTTTCCGTGCAGTGGGAGCAGCTGACGGTCTATTTCCTCTGGCGCTATTTTTTGAAGGCAAGCGTCGACGGTAAAATTCTTTCCCGGGTGCAAAGCTGTGTGTTCCATGTTGTCAGCATCGCCGCGCTCTTTTCCGCGCAGGAACGCCGGACGCCTCAAGCGCTGCTTCCCCTCGCGGGGCTATACAGCAAGGAAGTCGAGCACTCGGAGGAAAACCTTCACCTTCTTCTGCGCGTCTTCGACCGAAAGACACTGCCGTGGCAGGCGCTGCTGCCGCTGCTTGGCTGATTTTCAGCAGATCGCACAATTATCGCGGTATGATATCACGCATTTTATGGAAATAGCCACTTGCGCTTTTTCGAAAATCTGATAAAATGTAGCATGCTACCTAATATACGTAGCATGCTACTTTTTTGGGAGGTTTTGACCCATGAACGCTCCGCTCCATCTCGGTCACCGGGTCCGCATTCTCTCGCAGGCAATCCGGCAGGCAATCGACCGAAAGCTCTGCGACCTGGACCTGACCGGTCAGCAATCGTTTATCATCCGTTATCTGTCTGAACGGCAGGGCGAGGTCGTCTACCCGAAGGACATCGAGCGGCGCTTCAATCTCACTCACCCTACCGTTTCCGGGCTATTGCAGCGGTTAGAAAGCAAAGGCTTTCTGACCTGCGAGCCGGACCCGGACGACCGCCGCTACAAGCGCCTCGCGCTGACCGAAAAGGCTGCCGAATGCCAGAAGGAAATCTGGCAGCATATTCAGTCTCTGGAGAAAACCATGACCACCGGTATGAGCGAGGAGGAGGCAGATACGCTTGTTCGCCTGCTGGACCTCGCCGCAAAGAATCTGGATGTCTCTCTGGACTTTGACTGCATCAAGGAGGAATGCAAACCATGATCAAACGTCTCGCCGGATGTATCCGGCAATACAAACGCGACACGGTTCTCACGCCGCTTTTCATGCTCGGCGAGGTTTCGTGTGAGTGCATCATTCCGCTTCTTACCGCCGATCTGATCAACAACATCCAAGCCGGCTGCTCGATGAACGTCATTCTGCAGTTTGGACTCAAGCTGTTTCTCGTCGCCATGCTCTCTCTTGCCTGCGGCTCTGCCTCCGGCTGGTTCTGCGCATCGGCAGCAGCAGGCTTTGCCCAGAACCTGCGCCGGGATTTATACTATAAGGTACAGGACTTTTCGTTCTCGAACATTGACCGCTTCTCCACGTCTTCTCTTGTGACGCGCCTGACGACGGACGTGTCAAACGTGCAGCAGGCGTTCATGATGATGATCCGTATGGCGGTCCGCGCGCCGATGATGCTGATTTTTGCGACAGTCATGTCCATTCAGGTCGGCAAGCAGCTTGCCTTCATCTTTGCCGGCATCATTCCGGTTCTCGGCTTCTGCCTGTACCTGATGGCAAAGACAGCAATGCCGCTTTTCAAGGCGGTCTTCAGGAAGTACGACCGGCTCAACAACTCCGTGCAGGAGAACGTGCAGGCAATGCGCGTGGTCAAGAGCTTCGTGCGCGAAGACTATGAGACCAAAAAATTCACCGCCGCGTCCGACGATGTGCGCGCAGACTTCCTGCAGGCAGAGAAAATTCTCGCCCTCAACAATCCGCTCATGCAGTTCTGCATCTCGGTCTGCCGCATTCTGATCAGCTACTTCGCGGCAAAGCTCATTGTCCAGTCCGGCGGCACGTATCTGAACGTCGGCGCGCTGACCAGCATGATCACCTACTCCATGCAGATTCTGATGGGTCTGATGATGCTCTCGATGGTCTTCGTCATGATTACGATGGCGTCGGCTTCGGCAAAGCGTATCTGCGAAGTGCTCGACGAACAGAGCGATCTCCACAACCCCGCATCCCCCATCTATGACGTGCCGGACGGCAGCGTGGATTTTGAAAACGTCAGCTTCAAATACTCCGCGAAGGCAGACCGCATGGCGTTGGAAAACATCAACCTGCATATCCAATCCGGTCAGACCGTCGGCATCATCGGCGGCACCGGCTCTTCCAAAACAAGCCTCATCCAGCTCATTTCCCGCCTGTATGACGCGACGGAAGGAAAGGTCCTCGTCGGCGGGCACGATGTGCGCGATTACGATCTGGAATCGCTTCGCAACCAGGTTGCCGTGGTGCTACAGAAGAACGTCCTGTTCTCCGGTACCATCAAGGAAAACCTCCGCTGGGGCGATGAAAACGCAACAGACGAAGATCTGGTGCGCGTGTGCCGCCTCGCGCAGGCAGACGAATTTATCCAGACCTTCCCCGACAAATACGACACCTATATTGAACAAGGCGGCACGAACGTCTCCGGCGGTCAGAAGCAGCGGCTGTGTATTGCGCGGGCGCTTCTGAAAAAGCCGAAGGTTCTGATTCTCGACGACTCGACCTCCGCCGTCGACACGAAGACGGACGCACTCATCCGCCAGGCGATGCGGGAAGAAATTCCGGATACGACGAAATTCATCATCGCCCAGCGTATTACCTCCGTGCAGGACGCAGACCTGATTCTTGTCATGGACAACGGGCGCATCGAGTCCAGCGGCACGCATGAGCAGCTTCTCAAAACCAGCACCATCTACAAAGAGGTCTATGACTTGCAGAACAAGGCAGGAGGTGAAAACCATGGCTAATATGGGTCCTCGCGGAAAGGCGCCCATCGGTGCCGGGCGCGGCAAGATGGATTTCAAAGTCCTTGGCAGACTCATGAAGCAGGTTTTCAACGACTACCCGGTCCATCTGACCATCGTTGTCATCTGCATTGTCCTGTCCGCACTCATCGGCGTTGCACCGGCAGCGTATATTGAGACCATCACCCGCTATATTGAAGAAGGTCTGACCTCCGGCTGGACAGAAATTCTGCCGCAGCTGACAAAGGCGCTTATTACGATGGCGGCGCTTTATCTCGTCAGCCTGATTCTCACAACAATCTACACCCAGCTCATGGCGCATGTCACGCAGGGCTTTTTGCACAAGACGCGCGTGCGCATGTTCTCGACCATGCAGAGCCTGCCGATCTCCTACTTTGACCAGACGCCGCGCGGCGATATCATGTCGCGTTTTACAAACGATACCGACTCTCTGCGTCAGGTCGTCTCCCAGAGCCTGCCGAACCTTCTGTCCTGCGGTCTGACGGTGATTGGCGTTCTTTGCATGATGGTCTATTACAGCCTGCCGCTGATGCTTGTCGTCATTCTCGGCATCGTCTGCATGACGCTTGCCACCAAAAACATCGGCGGCAAATCCGCAAAACACTTCGTCCGTCAGCAGAATTCCCTCGGCAAGGCGGAGGGCTTCATTGAGGAAATGATGAACGGTCAGAAGGTCGTCAAGGTCTTTTGCCACGAGGAAGCGGCAAAGCAGGATTTTGACAAGCTCAACGATCAGCTCTTCCGCGACGCGCGCGAGGCAAACCGCTTTGCAAATGTTTTCATGCCAATCATGAATAATATTGGTAATCTGCTTTATGTCCTTACTGCGTTCGCAGGTGGCTTGATGATCACCTCGAACGGTCTGATTCCGAACCTTTCGATTCAGAACCTCGTCACACTCGGAACCATCGCCGCTCCCCTGTCTATCTCGGCAGTCGCGTCGTATCTCGGCATGTGCAAGCAGTTTACCGCAAACGTTTCGCAGGTCTCGCAGCAGATGAACGCCGTTGCGATGGCGGTTGCGGGCGCTGGCAGAATCTTTGATCTGCTGGACCAGAAGCCGGAAAGCGATGAAGGAACCGTCACGCTCACGCGCTGCCGCGAGGAAAACGGCACGATCGTCCCCTGCGCCGAGCGCACCGGCAAGTGGGCATGGCAGCACCGGAAGGACGACGGCACGATGGAATACCGGCTGCTGCAGGGCGATGTGCGGTTCTTTGACGTGGATTTTGGCTATGTGCCGGGTAAGACGGTGCTGCATCATATCTCGCTCTACGCAAAGCCCGGTCAGAAGCTTGCCTTCGTCGGTGCAACCGGCGCCGGCAAGACGACGATCACAAACCTGATCAACCGCTTTTACGACATCTCCGATGGCAAAATCCGCTACGACGGCATCAACATCAACCACATCAAGAAGGCAGATCTGCGGCACTCTCTGGGCATCGTCCTGCAGGACGTGAACCTCTTCACGGGAACCGTCATGGAGAACATCCGCTACGGAAAGCTCGATGCAACCGACGAAGAGTGCATCGCCGCAGCAAAGCTCTCCAACGCACACGACTTCATCACGCGCCTTCCCGAGGGCTACAACACCATGCTCACGTCCAACGGCGCAAACCTCTCGCAGGGTCAGCGGCAGCTTCTTTCCATTGCCAGAGCCGCCGTGGCGGATCCTCCGGTCATGATTCTCGACGAGGCGACTTCCTCCATCGATACCAGAACCGAAGCGCTCGTCCAGCGCGGCATGGACGCCTTGATGAAAGGACGTACCGTCTTTGTCATTGCGCACCGGCTCTCGACCGTCCAGAATTCGGACGCCATCATGGTCCTGGACCACGGCAATATCATCGAGCGCGGCACACACGACGATCTGATTGCCAAAAAGGGCACGTACTACCAGCTCTACACCGGCGCGTTCGAACTCGAATAACGAAACAGCCCGGAAGCCGATGGCTTCCGGGCTTGCCATTTCTCAAGATTTCCTGTAAAATGGAATCGTAAGAAAGCAATCGTCACACAGCAAAGGGGGTATTTTCATGAAACCACAACAGGCGCAGCGGCTTCGCGACATCCTTCTCATCGCAGGATTTCTTGTGATGCTTTCCTCGTATCTCTTCGGTGAAACCCTGTTATGGATTGGCATGGCTATCATGTTCTCCGGGCTGCTTCCGCATTTTCTGTTCAACAAATGCCCGCACTGCGGTCATCAGCTGCGTCCCTGGACGCATCGGGACCCCTACTGCCCCTTCTGCGGCAAGCGCGTCGACGGCTGGGACGAATAACGCTTAATAGCCCCAGCCGATATTCTCCCAGCCCGTTTTGTCCTCCGAGCGCACCAGCTGCCACTGCCAGCCGGTGTAGGTGTGATTCGGGCTGAAGCCGCTGCCAGCCACAGATTCATCCGTCCGGAAGCTGGATTCCACGATCAGAAGCTCCTGCCCGTGCTCCTGCCAGTAGCGCATGGTATCATCCGCATATTTGTTTTCGACATCTGCGTCATACCGAAGCTCCAGCAGCGTGCAGCCCGCGAAGTCCTCGGAAAATATCTTCTGGACCGCGTCGAACGCAGCGTTTATCGTCTCGTCTCCATAGAGTGCAGAGTATCCAATGATGCGGCTGACATTTGACACATCCGCCTTCCGATTCTTCGCCATCAAAACAGCCGCCCCGATCACCAGCGCCAGTGCTGCAATCACAGCAAGGATTCCGTTTCTCTTCTTCATCTCTCTCCGAACGCCTCCCCTCTTTTGTGTCATTCAGGTTTACATAACTGAATTACGTTTCCGTATTTTTGCAATAAAACCCCCGACCCGACGAATTTCACTTCTCCGGGTCCGGGGTATTTCGTTTTAAATATCAGTCCTTGTTCCTGCGGAGCAGGCAGACAATCGTCGCCGTAATTGCCGCCACAGCCACAACCGCCGCGCAGATGCCGGCAATCAGCATCGTCAGGCTGACCTTGTCCTCGTTAAACGCGGGCAGATCTTCAAAATCGTCTGCGTCGTTTTTGCAAAAAAGCTTTCTCATCATTCTTGCTCCT
>CALERM010000091.1 GCA_937907715.1 uncultured Clostridia bacterium | reverse complement strand
AGACCTCTCCGTGCTGATACGGGCTCATGGTGCCGGGGTCGACGTTGATGTAGGGATCGAGCTTCTGCGCTGCGACCTTGAGCCCGCGCATTTTGAGAAGCCGACCCAGAGAAGCGGCGGTGATGCCCTTGCCGAGACCCGAGACCACACCGCCGGTTACAAAGATATATTTTGTCATAACAGCTTTCCTCTTTCTGTTTATTTATACGTAGCAAGAATGGTTTCCGCAATCGTCCGCCTTGTGACGCAGCGGTCCATCGCCTGGCGCTCAATGAACTTGTGCGCCTCGTTTTCGGTCATTTTGAGCTGGTCAATCAGAATCCATTTTGCGCGGTTGACCAGCCGGATTTCCTCCATCTTTTCTTCCAATGTCGCGGTCTTCTGCTCCATGCGGCGCAGCCGCTCGCGGGTTGCGCAGAGAAGGCGCAGCGTGGAAGAAAACATTGCAGGGTTTGTTGGCTTTTGAAGCGTCATCACGCCGCTGGCGGAGACTCTGGCGGCGACGTCCGGGTACTGCTCGGCGCGTACAAGAAGAAGGACGCCGGACTGCGTGCTTTCGCAGATGTCGAGCGCAAGCCGGGTGCCGAATTCATCCGGCAGCGGCGTGTTGATGATCAGAAGATCAAAGCTGCGCTCCAGAAGACATCGCCGCGCACTGGAAACGTCCGCCGCCTTTACGACCGGCGAGAAGCTGCGCTCCGGCAGAAGCGGCAGCACGTCCTGCGTGAATTTCTGAGAAGCGGAGACAAGCAGCACACTGTAGCAGCGCTCTGATCGGTCCATAACTGTGCGTGCCTCCTTTCCAGAGTACAAAGGTGGGTTAGCGGGTGTAATAGTCGAGCAGACACTTCGGAAGCTGCGCTGCGGCAAATTCGCTGCTTTTTGCTGCCTGCTTTGCCTCGTCGAGATTTGCCGGCAGCGTCCGGTACTGAGATGTCACGCTCTCAGGCGCGGTGAACAGGTTCACATCGGCAGGCGCGGGCAGGGGAAGGCTGCGACGGATGCCGTCGAGCCCTGCATAGATCAGAAGCGCAAAGGCAAGATACGGATTGCACGAGGGGTCCGGAGAGCGAAGCTCCGCTCTGCGGTATTCGCCGAAGGCGGCGGGAATCCGGATGAGCTGCGAACGGTTCTCGCTCGACCAGGAGATGTAGCGCGGGGCTTTGCGGCAGCCGAAGCGCCGGTAGGACTCTTCCAGCGGGTTTAAAAAGGCGCTGATATCGTACACATGCGCCAAAATACCCGCCATCACCTGCGGCATGACGTCCGCACTGCCGGCGGACCTGACCGAGAGGTTGATGTGCATGCCGCTTCCGGGCGCATCCGGCAGAGGCTTCGGAGAAAAGTCTGCGCAAAGACCGTTTCCGGCGGCGACGGTCGCAACCACACTCTTGAACGTGACGGCATTATCTGCCGCGGCGACAGGATCTGCATAGCGGAAGTCGATCTCGTTCTGACCGGGACCCTCTTCATGGTGGGAGCTTTCCGGGCGGATGCCCATCTGCTCGAGCGTGAGGCATGCCTCGCGGCGCACATTTTCGCCCTTGTCCTCCGGTGCGACGTCCATATAGCCGGCGTGGTCATAGGGCGTTTTTGTTGGCGCGCCGGTTTCATCGAGCTGGAACAGATAAAACTCCATCTCGGGTCCGAAGAAGAAGGTATAGCCCTCTTTCCGCGCGTCCTCCACTGCCCGGGCGAGAATGGCGCGCGTGTCCGCTTCAAACGGACGACCGTCGGGGTAATGGACCGAGCAGAACATGCGCACCACGCGCCCATGCTCCGGTCTCCACGGCAAAATGCACAGCGTCGATGCATCCGGGCACAACACAAGGTCCGAGTAGACCTCGCCGCCGAAGCCCGCAACTGCCGAAGCGTCGATGGCAATGCCGTAGTCAAACGCCCGGTCCAGCTCGTCCGGCATGATCGAGACGTTCCTGAGTCTGCCCATCACGTCGCAGAAGGTCATACGGATGAACTTGACATCCTCTTCGATGATGTATTGCAGGATTTCTTCCTTTTCGTAAACCATATCAAGCAGCCTTTCCTCAAAAAAAGAGCGTTCCTCCGGACAGGTACCACCCCCGCCCGAACGAACACCGTTGCTCATTCTACTTACAATATATAAATGACAGTTACTTACAGGTTTTCAATATGTGCTATATGATAGCATGCCGAAAAACGGCTGTCAATCGGCTTTGCAGGCGGAAACTGCTTTTCGTGCAAACAGACAAGAC
>CALERM010000090.1 GCA_937907715.1 uncultured Clostridia bacterium | reverse complement strand
TCCTGCTTGTGTCCGCATTACAGGAACAACTGTACGCGAACTAAATTATGCTCCCAATTATAGCGTCATCGGCTCGAAAAAGCAAGAGAAATTTTATCATTTTTTGTAAAAAATGCGCGATCATTTTGTCCGTCTTCTGACAAAAATGCTAAAAATCCATTATTTCATATCGTTTTCCTATTGTACGCATACTTTTTAACACGAAAAAGTTCAGACTTTCATTGGGTAAATTACATGATACGCCATACACGGGCAACGCTTGTCCGTGTATTGTGAACGTTTTCTATAATTTCTTCCATTTTTCGTCCGTCCAGCTGCGACGCATGTCCGTTCCATGTGTATTTTCTCCCGTATCCGCTGCTTTCTGCGTCCCTGTCTGCTCACCCCCGGACGCAAAAAGCAGGAAGACAAGCTGTCTTCCTGCTTTTAATGAGAAGTATCAAAGCTCGCAGTTGCCGACTGTACGCGGGAACGGGAGCACATCCCGGATATTGGAGATACCCGTCAGATACATGACGCAGCGCTCGAAGCCCAGACCGAAGCCTGCGTGGCGGGTCGAGCCGTATTTGCGCAGATCCAGATAGAAGCCGTAGTCCTCGGGCTTGAGTCCCAGCTCGTTCATGCGTGCCAGAAGCTTGTCGTAGTCGTCCTCGCGCTGGCTGCCGCCGATGATCTCGCCGATGCCGGGCACCAGACAGTCCATCGCCGCGACAGTCTTGCCGTCGGGGTTGAGCTTCATATAGAACGCCTTGATTTCCTTCGGATAGTCCGTGACGAAGACCGGGCGCTTGAAGATCTGCTCGGTGAGATAGCGCTCATGCTCAGTCTGCAGATCGCAGCCCCAGAAGACCTTGTAGTCGAACTTGTCGTTGTGCTGCTCGAGAAGCTTCACAGCCTCCGTGTAGGTCACATGGCCAAACTCGCTCGACATGACATGGTTGAGGCGGTCCAGAAGACCCTTGTCGACAAACTGGTTGAAAAATTCCATCTCCTCCGGCGCATTCTCCAGAACGTAGGCAATGACGAACTTGATCATGTCCTCTGCGACGCGCATGTCATCCGACAGATCGGCAAACGCCATCTCGGGCTCAATCATCCAGAACTCGGCGGCATGGCGCGTGGTGTTGGAATTTTCGGCGCGGAAGGTCGGACCAAAGGTGTAGACATTGCGGAAGGTCTGCGCGAACGCCTCGACGTTCAGCTGACCGGACACGGTCAGATTCGTCTCTTTTCCGAAGAAGTCCTTCGAGTAGTCGATCGAGCCGTCCTCCAGTCTCGGCGGATTGCTGAGGTCCAGCGTCGTCACCTGGAACATCTCGCCTGCGCCCTCGCAGTCGGAGCCGGTGATGAGCGGCGTATGCACATACACGAAGCCCCGCTCCTGGAAGAACTTGTGGATGGCGTAGGCAATGATGCTGCGCACACGGAAGACCGCCTGGAAGATGTTGGTTCTCGGGCGCAGATGCGGAAGGGTGCGCAGGAACTCCATCGAGTGGCGCTTGGGCTGAATCGGGAAGTCCGGGGTAGACGGACCCTCGACAGAAATTTCGCTCGCCTGAATTTCAAATGGCTGCTTTGCCTCCGGCGTCAGCACCAGCGTGCCGGTGACGATCACTGCGGCGCTGATGTTGAGCTTCGAGATTTCCTGGAAATTCGGCAGCTCCGCACCGAAGACAATCTGCACCTGAGAAAAATACGTGCCGTCGGAGAGATTGATGAAGCCGAAGTTCTTGCTTGCGCGCAGGTTGCGGACCCAGCCGCCGACCCGGACGGTCTTTCCGTCAAAGCTTTTGGTCTCTTCAAACAGCGAACGAACGGGAGTCAGTTGTTCCATCATGGTCAATTTCCTCTTTCTTCAATAGCCGGGCGGCTATTCTATTTCTTATTACAGTAACATGATTCCTGCCTTTTGGCAAGCGTCGCGCGTATTCTCGTCCCAGAGGCTCGACTGGACCTCGCCGATGTGGCAGGTGCCGA
>CALERM010000089.1 GCA_937907715.1 uncultured Clostridia bacterium | reverse complement strand
ATAAAGATTCCGTTGTTGGAACATGGACGGTAGAAGACCCGGATGTAGCTGCATTTGTCAATACGGATGCGGAAATCAGCACGGATACGGTGTCCAAAGTCAAGAATATAGACAACGTCACCCTTCGCGCAAAAGGCAAGGGTAAAACGACTGTGAAGGTTGAGACCGCGGACGGGTCTGCAACCTATGAAGTTGAGGTTTGGGAGATGGTAAAGCTTATTGCACCTGATACCACAACCTATGACTATACCAATGAAATCACAGTATCCACAGAAAATCCGCTGGCATCCATGCAGTCCAAGAAGCCTACGTTCTCTGTTGAAGAATTCACATCGGATGGAAGAATCAGAACAGTTTCCGTCCCCGTTGAATGGTACAGCCGTGAAATTGACTCCAAGAAGGGGATTGTCACATTCACCGGCGTGCTGAAAATTTATCAGAGCGAAGACTTTACAGAATATAAACTCGGAACGCTAAGTGGAACTAAATGGACCGAGAATGCAAGCGCAAATAATGTTGTTAAGGTGACAACGCAGATTTCGGATAAGGAAAAGAGTCTTGCCATTAAGACCCAGCCGAAGTCTGAGACTTACAAGGTCGGCAAGACGATCAGCGAACTGAAGATCGTTGCCGAGGGCGGCAGCTCCCTGACCTATCAGTGGTACGACGGCGATAATAACAAGCCGATTTCCGGCGCGACCAAGGCGACCTACAAGCCGTCGATCAACAAGAGCGGCACGTACCGCTACTACTGCATCGTCTCCTCCGGCAGCGAGTATGTCATCTCCGATACCGCAACCATCAAGGTCTCCGGCGAATACCGCGTGGTGTTCACCAACTCGTCCGATAAGAACGTCACCAGCCCGTCGACCAACGTCGGCTCCGGCACGACCTACAATGTGGACGTTGAAAAGTGGGACTATGACGATGGCAAGTACGGCTCTGCGGGCAGCTGCACCGTTTCGTGGAATGTGACCAAGAACAGCGAGCTCGGCTCCGTTTCCTCGACCTCTTCCAGCGTTACCTTCACCGGCAAGCTGGCGAAGGCAGCAACCAAGGGCTATGAGACCATGACCGTCACCGCTTCGATCAAGAAGAGCGGCACCGAGGTCGGCTCCGAAGAAATTCTCGTCACCGTCAACCCGGCGGAAGCGGCAACTGTCAAGCAGTCCGTCGGCACCGGCGCCGTGATCAAGTCTTCCAGCATCACCAGCGCCGTCACCAAGGCGGCAGGCTCCGGCGCGAAGGTTTCCTACATCGTCTTCGGTGCCGAAAAGAGCTGCAAGCTGACCAAGAGCTCCAGCTCGTCTTCCTCCATCGGCGATACCAAGTGCTATGTTTCCACGTCCTCCGGTCAGAAGCTCTCCGACGTGTATGTCAAGACCTCCGCGTCCACTGCGTCCGTCACTTATACCGCCTATGACGCCGACGACTATGTTCTGGCGACCGGCACCGTCAGCTTCGATACCAACGACGCAGACGACACCATTTCGTCCTCCGGCGCAAGCTTCAAGAACGCTGCGGCGGTCGATCAGATCATCGAGGAATACCCCGATGCGGAGTATGTGAAGTTCGAACTGCCCAGACAGACCGACGGCAAGCTCTACTATGAGTTCAACTCGATCTCCGACTACACCAGCGAGGTCAAGGATTCCGAAAAGTATTATCTCGACGCGGGCAGCAAGGACGCGGACATTGAAGATGTTTATTTCCTGCCGGCATATGGTGTAAAGGGCAAGATTGAGCTTGTGTATACGGCATACTCCTCGTCCAATTCGGATCTTGGCGAAGGCGCCATTGCACTCACCATCAAGAGCAAGACCGCTTCGAGCAAGTTTACCGACGTCACCGCCAAGAACGTTGGCTCCTGGGCGGCTGACTCCATCGATTTCTGCGCGGACAACGATCTTGTCAACGGCAAGAGCACGTATTCGTTTGCACCGAGCGATAACCTGACCCGTGGTCAGCTCGTCGCGATTCTCTACCGCGCGGCAGGCACGCCCTCCGTTTCCGGTATTTCCAACCCGTTCACCGACGTGAAGTCCTCCGCTTACTACTACAATGCGGTTCTGTGGGCATACAAGAATGGCGTCGTCACCGGCACGAGCGCGGATAAGTTCAGCCCCGATGCAAACGTCACCCGTGAGCAGATCGCAGCGATCCTGTACCGCTACATGGGCTCTCCCGCAGCAACCGGCTCTCTGACCGGCTACGCGGACCGTGCCAAGATCAGCTCCTGGGCAACCACCGCGATGCAGTGGGCAATCGGCAAGGGCTACATCACCGGCATCGGCACGAACCTTGACCCCGCGGGCAAGGCAACGCGCGCACAGGTTGCTGTCATGATGCATCGCTTCCTGACCAAGTAATCGGCGAACCGAAAATACACAGCAAAGGCTCCCGGATGATAATCCGGGAGCCTTTTTCTGCGCACGATGGAACACGAAGGATATCGGCGGCATAGATTGATGCAGGGCGAAACGCCCCGGAAAATAGGAAGGAGTGTCAGACTTTGACCAATCAGAATGATGCGGTAAACGGCGTGATGACGCTGCCGCAGTGCGCGAACGCAGACGGGACTCTGCCGTCGTGTGCGCCGTTGGCAAATCCATATGTTCCGTTTCAGCAGACGGGACCGGAGCTGTATCAGGCATCCTGTGCGCTGATTCGCGGAACGCTGTTCCCCGGGCTCGATCTTCCGTATGGCGGGCAGGAAAACACGCAGGAGAAGCTGGCGACGGCTTCTGTCGAATTGCAGCAGATGGGCTTTGCCATTCAGGAGCTGGCGCTGTATCTCGATACGCACGCGCAGGACGATGAGGCGGCGCAGCTGCTGAATCAGTATGTCGAGATGTATCAGCAGGCAATCGAGCAGTACCAGCAGGTGAGCGGTCCGCTCACGCTCATGGATGCGGCGGCAGGCGGCACGTATGACTGGCTGACGGGACCATGGCCCTGGGAATACGGAAAGGAGCGGTAAGAGAACATGTTTGTCTATGAAAAGAAGCTTCAGTATCCGGTGAGAATCCAGAACGTAAACCCTCAGCTTGCCGCAATCGTAATTTCGCAGTACGGCGGTCCGGACGGCGAGCTTGGCGCGTCGTTGCGGTATTTATCCCAGCGCTACTCCATGCCCTATGACGAGCTCAAAGGCTTGCTCACCGACATCGGTACCGAAGAGCTGGGGCATCTGGAAATGGTCGGTGCGATTGTCCATCAGCTGACGAGGACGCTAACCGAAGAGCAGATGAAGCAGCAGGGCTTCGCACCCTACTTTGTCGACCATACGGCTGGCGTCTATCCACAGGCAGCCTCCGGTGCGCCGTGGTCCGCCGCAACTATGGCAGTTACCGGCGACCCCATGGCAGACCTGGTCGAGGATATGGCGGCAGATGCTACGACCATGTAAACACAACCAAAGCCTGAAAGCATTGAAAACACTAGCTTTTTTGATGGCACAAGGTTTTTCATGCTGCGATGGCGTAAAGACAACATCATAAAAAATGGGACAAGCTGCTTCAAAAATAAGCATAGAAACGCACGATTTGAAAAATCAAATCGCGCGTTTCT
>CALERM010000088.1 GCA_937907715.1 uncultured Clostridia bacterium | reverse complement strand
AAAAAATCAAGCAATTTCAAGGCTTTGCGGCGTCTCTTAGTACATGCCGCCCATGCCGCCGCCCTGTGCTGCGGCGGCTGCCATTGCTGCGTCAGCCTGAGGATCGGGCTTGTCGGCGACCAGAGATTCGGTCGTCAGAACGCAGGAGGCAATGGATGCGGCGTTCTCCAGCGCGGTTCTCGTGACCTTGGTCGGGTCGACGATGCCGGCGGGAATCATGTCGCAATAGGTCTCGGTGTAGGCGTTGTAGCCATAGCCCAGCTTGCGGCTGGAGCGGATTTTTTCAAAGACGATGGAGCCGTCGACGCCCGCATTCTCCGCGATCTGGCGGATCGGGGCCTGCAGTGCCTTGACAATGATCGCTGCGCCGGTCTTCTCGTCGCCGGAGAGCTTCGCAACCAGCTTCTCAACGGCAGGAATTGCGTTGACAAACGCCGTGCCGCCGCCGGCAACGATGCCTTCCTCGACCGCTGCGCGCGTTGCATTCAGCGCATCCTCAACGCGGAGCTTCTGCTCCTTCATGGCAACCTCGGTCTGTGCGCCGACCTTGATGACGGCCACGCCGCCGGACAGCTTTGCCAGACGCTCCTGCAGCTTTTCCTTGTCATAGTCGGACGTGGTGATGGCGAGGGTGTTCTTGATCTCAGCGACACGCGCCTTAATCTCGTTTGCATCGCCAGCACCGTCGACGATGACGGTGTTGTCCTTCGTGACCTTGATCTGACGGGCGCGACCGAGGTCAGCCAGCTGCACGTCGGGCAGGTTCATGTTCAGTTCGCTCGAAACATACGTGCCGCCGGTGAGAACGGCGATATCCTTGAGCATTTCCTTGCGGCGATCGCCAAAGCCGGGCGCTTTGACGCAGACGCAGTTGAAGCTGCCGCGCAGACGGTTGACAAGCAGGGTCGACAGCGCGTCGCCCTCGACATCCTCGGCGATGATGAACAGCTTCTGACCGCCCTTGACAATCTGCTCAAGGATCGGCAGAATCTCCTGGATGGAGGAAATCTTCTTGTCGGTGATCAGGATATACGGATCGTCGATGACAGCTTCCATCTTCTCGGTGTCGGTGACCATGTACGGGGAGATGTAGCCGCGGTCGAACTGCATGCCTTCGACAACCTCCAGACCGGTTTCTGCGGTCTTGGACTCTTCGATGGTGATGACGCCGGAGGTGGAGACCTTCTCCATTGCCTCGGCAATCAGCTTGCCGACGGTCTCGTCGCCGGAGGAGACGGTACCGACACGGGCGATATCATCGCTGCCCTTGACAGCCTCGGAGTTTGCCTTGATGGTATCAACGGCGGTCTTGACTGCCTTTTCCATGCCCTTGCGCATGACCATGGGGTTTGCGCCGGCAGAAACGTTCTTGAGTCCCTCGTGGACAATCGCCTGCGCCAGAAGCGTAGCGGTCGTCGTGCCGTCGCCGGCAACGTCGTTGGTCTTGGTTGCGACCTCGCGCACGAGCTGCGCGCCCATGTTCTCAAATGCGTCTTCGAGCTCAATGTCCTTTGCGATCGTGACGCCGTCGTTGGTGATCAGCGGAGCGCCGTATTTCTTGCCGAGAACCACATTGCGGCCCTTCGGACCCATCGTAACCTTTACCGTATTGGCAAGCTGGTCAATGCCGGACAGCAGCGCCTTGCGTGCGTCCTCGCCGTAAACGATCTGTTTTGCCATAATATAAATCTTCCTTTCTGTGAAGCGTTCAATCAGTCTCAGTCAACAATTGCCAGAATATCGGCGAGCTTGCAGATCACATAGTCCTCGCCGTCGAGCTTCAGCTCCTGACCGGCGAACTTGCCGGTGATGACCCTGTCGCCCTTCTTGACGGTCATTTTGACATCGTCAGTGCCGGGACCGGCAGCAACAACCTCGGATACTACGGACTTTTCCTTTGTCGCAGTGGACAGGATGATGCCCGATGCCGTCTTTTCTTCCGCTTCAAAGCTCTTGAGCAGCACATTGTCTGCCAACGGAGTCAGTTTCATAAGATTACCTCCTGTTATGTTGTGACCCTGTGGGGTCTAATCTACGGTTTTCTTAGCACTCTTTGCCTTTGAGTGCTAACATCTTATATAATATCCAGATTGCCGAAAAAGTCAAGGCTTTTTTTACAGAATCCTGTGACCTTTTTGTGAATTCTTTGTGTCCACGCAAAAACACGCAGACATCAGCCCGTCTGCGTGTTTTTCTTCGTTATCGATTGCCTCTGCGGTAGGTAAGCCCCTTCGGATAGAAAAAGCGCAGAGCCCTGGGTGCGAGGCTGATGTCCAGCGCGTCGGTATAAAGCGCCTCGCCGTCGATGTTCACGACGCTTTCGCTGTCGCAGCGGATGGTAAGCGCCGTGCAGCATTCATGGCGAATAAGCGCCGGATAGTCGGCATATTTCCCCTTCTGGTATTTGCCGATGACCGCCGCGACCTGCAGAAGGCTCACCTTTTTGACCAGCAGCACGTCCAGAAGCCCGTCATCCGGCTCCGCCTCGGGTACGGGGTTAAAGCCGCCGCCGTACCACCTGCCGTTGCATACGCAAATGAGCGTCTGCTCGGCGTCAATTTTCTCGCCGTTCAGCTCGACCACGTAGTGCGCGCTGCGCCCGGACAGGATATTGGCAAGAATCGACAGGATGTACGCGCCCTTGCCGGAGACCAGCGGCAGGCGCTTGAAGCGCGCGATGTCCGTTCCGATCTTCGCGTCCAGACCGATGGACAGGATATTCGCGCAGTACGTATCGTTGCAGCGGATCAAATCAAAGCGCGTCTCGTCCGCGTCAAGCAGGCGTTCGAGATCAAAAAACGGCGCGGTGTCGGAAAAGACCTTGATCGAGTCGTTGCCGGAGCCGCCCGGATAGTGCGTCACCGCAGCGTTGGGAAAGCCTGCCATGCCGCAGACGACCTCGTTGAGCGTGCCGTCGCCGCCGCAGGCATACAGCCGCACCTCCTGCCCCGTTTCGCAGGCTTTTCTGGCAAGCGCGCGGCAGTCGCCGGGGGCTTTGGATACACAGATTTCATAGTCTAGCCCCCGCTTGCCGCAGATTCTGTCGATGTCCTGCGTATAGCGCGGCGTCCGGTCTGACTTTCCGGCGGCGGGGTTGAGAATAAAAACATGCTTCATGACGGGAACAATCTCCTTCATTCTTCGTCTTAGAAGTACAGCCTGAAAATAAAGCTCAGAAATACATGTAGACGTTGCACTGCAATCTTCCGTTATAGAGCTTGCGCTTTTTTGCCGCCTGCTTGCCGAAGTAGTGTTCAAACTCCGGCTCGGAGGAAATGATGTATTTCTTCCAGCCGTCGGCAAACTTCACGTGCCGACCGAACGCACGGTACAGCTGCTGGGCACTGCGCTGCTCGAGCATGCGCTCGCCGTAGGGCGGGTTGCAGACCATCACGCCCTTGTCCGACGGCAGACTCATTTTGGTCGCGTCCGCCTCACGGAACTCAATCAGCTTTCCGACGCCCGCTTTTCTGGCGTTGTCGCGCGCAATGTCCAGCGCCGCCGGGTCGATATCCGTGCCGAGAATGCGGTAATCTCCGCGGTATTCGCGGTCGAGCGCTTCGCCTCTTGCCTCGCGCCAGACCTGCTGCGGCACGCATGCCCACTTCTGCGCGCCAAACGAGCGGTTCATGCCCGGCGCGCGGTTTAAGGCAATCATTGCCGCTTCGATGCAGATCGTGCCCGAGCCGCAGAACGGGTCCCAGAAAAAGTCCCGCCCGCGGTATCTGGCGAGGTTCACCATCGCAGCTGCCATCGTCTCATGCAGCGGCGCGAGGTTCGCGTTTTCGCGGTAGCCCCGCTTGTGCAGGCTCACGCCCGAGGTGTCGAGAAAAATTTCGCAGCGGTCCTTCATGATCGAAAACCGGATCTGATACGTCGCGCCCGTCTCGGGCAGCCATGTAAGCCCGTACTTCGCGCCCAGCCGGTCGACCGCCGCTTTTTTGACAATCGCCTGGCAGTCCGGCACGGAGTGCAGCTGGCTGTCTAAGCTATAGCCCTTGACCGGGAACGCGCCGTCCTTCGGCACAAAGTCTTCCAGCGGAATCTTTTTGACCCCCTGGTAGAGCTCTTCAAAGCTCTTCGCCTCGAACTGCGAAAGCAGAATCATCACCCGCTCGCCCATCCGGCAGCAGAGATTCGCCTTTGCCATCGCGGCAAAGTCCCCGTCAAAGAAAACGCGCCGGTCTTCGACGCGGACGTTCGAGAGGTTCAGCCGTTTGAGTTCATCGCCGACCAGGCCCTCGAGTCCGAACAGACACGGTACGCAGAATGTCATTGTTTGCATGCAGCAGGTTCTCCCATATTTCGTAATACACATTAGTATAGTAAAAACCCGGTAAAATAGCAACGTATTTCTTCTTGTTTTTTACGTCTATTTTACGAAAGGTTCATGACAAAACGCAGGAAATCCGGTATACTGATAATATAGAAGGAGGCTGATATCGATGGTCTATGTCTGGCTCGGTCTGATTGTGGCGTTCATCGCCGTCGAAGCGGCAACAGTGAATCTCGTGGCTGTGTGGTTCATCGGCGGGTCCATTGCAGGTCTTGTCTGCGCGGTTCTGGGTGCATCGGTACTTTTGCAGTTCACCGTTTTCATTTTCGTCTCGGCGCTTTTGCTGGCGCTGCTGCGCCCGCTGCTCAAAAAATATCTGCGCGTCAAGCCCACCAAAACAAACGCCGACCGTCTGCTCGGGCAGGAGGCGCTGGTCACGGAGGACATTGACAACCTCCGCGAAACGGGCGCGATTCGCATAAACGGCGTACTCTGGACGGCAAAGAGCGCCCTTGATACGCAGATTCCCGCTGGCAGCCGCGTGATCATTGCGCGCATCGAAGGCGCGAAGGTCTATGTCAAACCCGCCGGAGTTCCGGCAGAAGCATAAGTCATTTTTCACGTCAGAAGAAGAAAAAGAAACACCATAAGGAGGATGTATTTATGGAATGGCTTCCCGTACTCGTCATCGCGGTGCTGGCGCTGATCGTCATCGTCCGCAACATCTATGTCGTCCAACAGTCCAGAGCCTACGTCGTCGAGCGGCTCGGCGCGTTCAGCAATGTTTGGACCGTCGGCATTCACTTCAAGGTTCCGTTCGTTGAGCGTGTGGCAAAGAAGGTCAGCCTCAAGGAGCAGGTCCTTGACTATCCGCCCCAGCCCGTCATTACCAAGGATAACGTCACCATGCAGATCGACACCGTCGTCTACTTCCAGATCACCGATCCCAAGCTCTATGCCTACGGCGTCGAGCATCCGATGATGGCGATGGAGACGCTCACGGCGACGACGCTGCGAAACATCATCGGCGATCTGGAGCTGGACCAGACGCTCACCTCGCGCGACGTCATCAACACCCGCATGCGCGCCATTCTCGACGAAGCGACTGACCCGTGGGGCATTAAAGTCAACCGCGTCGAGCTCAAGAACATTCTTCCCCCGCAGGACATTCAGAACTCCATGGAAAAGCAGATGAAGGCCGAGCGCGACCGCCGTCAGGCAATTCTGCAGGCAGAGGGCGCAAAGCACAGCCAGATTCTCGTTGCCGAGGGTGAAAAGGAAGCCGCGATTCTGAAGGCGGATGCGGAAAAGCAGGCGGCAATTCTGCGCGCAGAGGCAGAAAAGGAATCCGCCATCCTCCGCGCCGACGGCGAGGCGCAGGCAATCCGCGCGGTGCAGCAGGCGCTTGCCGATTCTCTGGCGCTGCTGAACGAAAAGGCGCCGAACGATCAGGTGCTCAAGCTCAAGGCACTCGAGGCAATGCAGAAGGTTGCCGACGGCAAGGCGACGAAGATCATCATTCCGTCCGAAATTCAGGGGCTTGCCGGTCTTGCCTCCGGCATCACCGAAGCGGTAAAGGACGTGCAGTAGCATGGCAAAAAAGAAGGACGAACGCTTTGTCAAGGTCCATGAGGAAGGCAGCGGCTTCGGCTGGCTGAGAACCGTCTGGGTCGACAAGCAGACCGGCGTCAACTACCTCTTTGTAAATTCCGGCTATGCAGGCGGCATGACGGTTCTGCTCGGCGCAGATGGAAAGCCCGTCGTCACCCCGGTCCCAAACGAATATCCGGAAGACTGACAAATGCGCCCCGACCTGACGGTCGGGGCGCATCGTCTTTCAAAAGCCTCGTAGAG
>CALERM010000087.1 GCA_937907715.1 uncultured Clostridia bacterium | reverse complement strand
CTTTCGCGTTCAATCAATCAGTTTTTCAAACTTTTTAAAAGTTTGAAAAACTGCCTTCGTGCGTATTTCAGACGGAAGTTTAGGGTGTATCTGAAAACTCCCAATGTGACCGGCGGCGAGGAATTTTTGCGCTGAGCGAGACATTTTTTCGCAGGAATACTGACGTATTTCAAGGAAAAATGGCGCGGTGCAGCGTGAAAAGGCCCGCTGTCCGGGTGCGTTGGGGGTTTTCAGATACACCCTAGGACAGTAAAAACGTGCGGGCCAGGCCGATGGCAAACAGGTGCAGGGGATAGTAGAGGTAAAACAGCGGCTTCATCACGCGGCTGAAGGCGGCATGTTTGCTGCGCGCGCCGTTATAGAGCCGCAGAAGCGGCACGGACAGAAAGACG
Organism: uncultured Clostridia bacterium; assembly: GCA_937907715.1. Taxonomy (GTDB): domain Bacteria; phylum Bacillota; class Clostridia; order Oscillospirales; family Oscillospiraceae; genus CAG-170. Next base: position 4,426 of record CALERM010000087.1, on the reverse strand, counting down.
CACAGCTGCAAAACGCCGTAGCGCCGGTCGAGGGAGAAGAAATAGACTGCGGCGTAGAGGCTGACGTAGAACGCGCACCAGGCAAGCTGCTTTTTGGAGTTTCCCCGGTTTGAGCCGATCGACAAAATGCAAAGCCCTGCAATGCAGCTCCAGTCCGCCGAAAAGGTCAGAAGGCAAAGAAGCAGAATCAGCGCCGCCTTTTTCCAGACCGCGCAGTCCAGATCATTCACGCGCAGCATCAGCAGCCCTCCCAAAAGCGACCACACGACGCCGGTCTGGTTGAGAACGCTTCCGGAATAGAACGGAATAAACGAGCGCCAATCCTGATAGGCGTTGGAGGCGTAAATATAGGCAAAGTGGGAGACAATTGCGAGCAGGAAAAGCCGCAGCGCATAGCGCCGGAAGCTTCGGGTGTAGTGATAGCCCTCAGCGACAAAAAAGCACATGATGGGGCAGGTGAGCCGGCCGACGATGTGCATGGCAAGCGGCAGCGCCTGGGCAGAATACCCGGGAAACAGCAGCCACGCGATATGGTCGACCGTCATGGCGGCAATCGCCAGCAGCTTGAGCGCGTCGCCGGTCAGTCCGCGCCGGGAAGAAGAAACAGAAGCCTGCATGGAAAACCTCCGGATGAAAAGCTTGTATTGCCAGTATTGTAGGAAATGCGGGCGGCGTTGTCAACCGTGCGCGCTTGACGTTTTGCCGCGTGCGTGATACCATCAGGATAGAAAAAACGAAAGGCGGGAACAGAAGATGCAGCTGCGCCGGATGCTCGGCATTCAGCCGGGGCTGACCGCCATCATCGGCGGCGGCGGCAAGACGACGCTTTTATATGCGCTGGCGCGCGAGCTTTCGCAGACGGCGCGTGTGATTGTGTGTACCACAACGCATATTCTGCCGCCGAAGCACCTGCCGTGCCTGACGGAGGGGACGGAAACGGAAGTTCGCGCGGCGCTGGAAAAGACGAACTGTGTCTGCGTCGGAACGCGGACGCAGGACGGAAAATTTACCGCGCCGGGCATTTCGTTCGAGGCGCTTTTGCCGATGGCAGATTATATCTTCGCGGAGGCAGACGGCTCAAAGCGTCTTCCGTTGAAGGCGCACGCCGCCCACGAGCCGGTGATTCCGCCGGAGGCAAACCAGACCATTCTGGTGCTGGGGGCGTCCGGGTTCGGAAAGCCGATTTCTGCCGCGGCGCACCGACCGGCGCTCTATGCCGAAAAGCTTGGCGTGTGCGAGGATACCATCGTAACGCCCGGGCTTGCCGCGCGGCTTTTACAGATGGAAGCGCTTCATACGCGGGTGCTGGTCAATCAGGCGGAAACCGAACACGAAATGGCGCTTGCACGGAAGCTGGCGGAATATCTGCACTGCCCGGTCGCGGCGGGCGAACTGTTAAAGGAGAAAATCATATGCTTGTGCTGATTCGGGGAGCCGGAGATCTCGCCTCGGGCGTCGCGCTGCGGCTGCACCGGGCAAATTTTCCGGTCGTCATGACGGATCTTCCGCAGCCGACCGCGATCCGAAGAACGGTCTGCTTTTCGCAGGCAATCCGTTTCGGAAAAACGAACGTGGAGGATGCAGCAGGCGTCTGCTGCAAGACGGCGCGCGAGGTCAAAGCGGCGCTTTGCGCCGGACAGATTCCGGTTCTGCCGGACGAGACTGCGTCCTGCCGCGCGTGGCTGCACCCGGACGTGCTGGTCGACGGCATTCTGGCAAAACGAAATCTCGGAACAAAAATCACCGATGCACCGCTGGTCGTCGCGCTGGGACCGGGCTTCTGCGCGGGGCGCGACTGCCACGCGGTCATTGAGACCATGCGCGGACACACACTCGGCAGGGTGATCTGGGACGGCGAGCCGATTCCGAACACGACGATTCCGGGCCTGATCGGCGGCTTTGCCGGAGAGCGGGTACTGCGCGCGCCGGATACGGGCGTTTTCCATCAGCTGCGCGAGATTGGCGCGCTGGTATCGGTCGGGGAGATGGTCGGCGAGGTGAACGGGCTTCCGATGACCTGCACGATTGCGGGCGTGCTGCGCGGGATTCTCCCGGACGGTACGCCGGTGACGAAGGGGATGAAGTCCGGCGACGTGGACCCGCGGGCAAGGGTGGAGAACTGCTATACCGTCTCAGATAAGGCAAGCGCGATTGCCGGCGGCGTTCTGGAGGCGATTCTGCACGCAATGCCGCTGGCGGATAAAGATCTGCACATGGACATGGAGGGGACGCTATGAAACGGTATATGCTCCTGCCGGAGGACAGCATCGAGCTGCTGCGCGCGCAGGATGAAGCGGAAGCGGCGGTTTGCGTGTTCTGCGAGCGGACGATGATCCTGCTTCCGTGCAGCAAAATCGAGGCGGCTTCCATGCAGCAGCACGTCACCGAGGACCGGCTGCATCCGGTCGATTGCCTGGAGCTTCTTGCACGCGACGCGCTGTTTGAGGTGCAGCAGGCGGTTCTGATTCCGGTCACAAGGCAGGACTATCCGGCGTTCTTACAGGCGCTGAAAGCGCAATGCCCGGCGCTTTTGGAAAACATTCGGACAAAAACGTATCAGAAGGAAACCTGCGACCAGACGGGAAGCCATTTGCACAGTCGCTCATAATGCATGCCGTGCATGCCGCGCGGCTTTTTTGCAGACAATAGCGTATTCTGCAGGGAAGGAGGCGCGGCATGAAAAAGCGTAAGGATAAGAGCAGAGAAACCGACAGCTGGTGGCAGGGGCATGCAAAGACAGACCCGCAGGGCAGCTGGACCGGCAAACCGGCAGACCCCATGGAAACGCCCGTACAGGACGCAGACGATCTTTGACACGCGGCGCTCCGCAAGGAGCGCGTACATATGGAGGCGCGATGAAATTCAGAAGACTCCACAGAATGTGCTACCGGGTTTTGCCGCGACGCTGACGCTGCTGCCGCGCTGGAATGACGAAGAACCGGAGAAGGCGGCGAAGTAAGGAGAGGAGACGAATGATGAGAAGACAAGATAGGGAAGTTGTGCAGCAGAATGAAATCGATGCGATCATTGAAAGCTGCGATTGCCTGCGGCTGGGGCTGAACGCAGAAGACGGCGCATATATTGTGCCGTTGAACTTTGCCTATGTGCCGGGGAAGCCTGCAAAATTTTATTTCCACAGCGCAAAAGAGGGGAGAAAGGTTTCCATGATCGGGCAAAGCGCCAGGGCGGGCTTCGAGCTGGACGGTGCGCACCGGCTCGGTGAAGCGGAAACCGGCTGCAAGCATACCTATTTCTATCAGAGCGTTATTGGAACAGGAACGGTCCGACCGGTGGAAGAGCCGGAGGAAAAGAAGCGGGCGCTGGCTGCCATTCTGGCGCACTACCGCAAGGACCGTGCGTTTTCCTTTACCGACGAGCAGGCGCAATCCGTGGCGGTTTTCTGCCTGACGGTGGAGACGATGCGCTGCAAGCAGCACAGCTGAGGAGGCATACGAATGAACGAATTTGAACAGCAATATCTTCCGGAGGCTTACCGCCCGCTGTCCCCATGGACGTATTTCGGGCTGAGCATTTTATACGCAGTGCCGGTGATCGGCTGGGTTTTCCTGATTGCCCACGCGCTGGCAAGCCGGAACATCAACAAACGAAACTACGCCAGAAGCTTTTTCTGCATCTATATCCTGGCGGCAATTCTGATTCTGCTGCTGAGCTTTGCCGGGCTGCGGCTGGATATGTCGCAGTTCGCCGCTCCGATGTAAGCTTGCCCCTACATACAAAAAACGCGCCGCACGGGTATTCCGCGCGGCGTGTTTCTGATACGTTTAGCCGATATGAAGAATCGTGGTTGCAAAGGTGAAGTAGACGAGAAGGGACAAAAAGTCCACAATCGTCGTAATGATCGGAGACGCCATGACCGCCGGGTCGAAGCCGAGCTTCTTTGCCAGCAGCGGCAGCGTGCCGCCAACGAGCTTTGCCAGGAAGACCGTCACTGCCATCGATAAGCTCACCACGAGCGCAACCCAGGTTGTGACCGATTCCGACTTGAGAAGCAGATGGTCGACCAGCATGATTTTGCCGAAGCAGGCGATGGCAAGGCAAATGCCGCAGAGGACCGCTACGCGGATTTCCTTCCAGACAACCTTGAAAATGTCGCGGAATTCGATCTCGTCCAGGCTGATGCCGCGGATGACCGTGACGCACGCCTGCGAGCCGGAGTTGCCGCCCGTGTCCATCAGCATCGGGATGAACGCTGTCAGGCATGGCAGCACGCCCAGCGCGTCTTCAAAACTTGTGATGACCAGCCCCGTCAGCGTTGCCGAAATCATCAGCAGCATCAGCCAGGGAATGCGGTTTTTCCAGATTTCGAACGGAGACGAGCGAAGATACGGATGCTCGGACGGGAGCATAGCCGCCATCTTTTCCATATCCTCCGTCGCCTCGTCCTGCATGACGTCCATGGCGTCGT
>CALERM010000086.1 GCA_937907715.1 uncultured Clostridia bacterium | reverse complement strand
GGTATTTCCCCAGCGGCCGCTGAGCTGCATGACGGTTGACCGGATGTCCTTCATGGAAAAAGGCCCTCTTTCTTTTTATTTTTCATCATGTTGCAGGCTGTTTTCGCTTGCGGGCGTATTATAGCACAACGTTTTCTGGAATTCCAACCAGATTCTTCCTGTTCGACACGCCTCGACACCCTTCGACAAAACTTTGTGCAATGCGGCAAAACCGGTAAGATTTTTACAGCGGTTTGACGAAGATTTTTTGCAGAATCATACGTCGGGAGGAGAGGAATCGTCGTCGACTTGGGGTGGGGACCGCAAGCTGCGGAGCGCAAAAACAAAGGACGATCAGGGCTTTTGCAAGTTCAGAACACAGTGGTGCAGCGGCAGAACCGGGCGGTCGAACCGATGGGTTCGGTCCGACATATGAATAATCAAAAAAGAAGCCATCCGGATGGATGGCTTCTTTTTGGTGACCCGTACGGGAATCGAACCCATATTACCGCCGTGAAAGGGCGGTGTCTTAACCTTTTGACCAACGGGCCTGGTAGCGGCAATCTGACTCGAACAGATGACAACACGGGTATGAACCGGGTGCTCTACCAACTGAGCTATGCCGCCATAGATTTGCACTGTTGGCTGAACAGCAAGATGAATTATAAAGGAAAAAATGCGGTTTGTCAAGTATGATTCTGAGAAATTTCTAAAAAATACTGGTGGATTCCCATGCACGGGAACGGTGGAGGGGGCGAAAGCAGAATGTGGGAAAATCTGGCGCTGATCGGGTGCGGCGGCACGCTGTATGTAATGGTGGAGCTGGCCTACCGGGGCAGAAGCCACGCGAGCATGTTTTTGCTGGGCGGGGTCTGCTTCTGGCTGATCGGGCTTCTGGACGAGGTGTTTCCAAGCGCGCCGCTGCCGGTGCAGATGGTGCTGGGCGCGTGGGGGATTGTCAGTCTGGAGTTTCTGACGGGACTGGTGGTGAACCGGTGGCTCCGGCTCGGCGTCTGGGACTACGGCGCGCAGCCGCATAATCTGCTGGGGCAGGTGTGTCTGCCGTTTGCTGCGTGGTGGGCAGTGCTGGCGGGGGCTGTGGTGGTCGTGGACGATCTGCTGCGGTTTACACTGTTTGGCGAAGCGTTTGTGCTGCCGCGGCTGCTTTAGACGCAGACAGGTTCGGCGAGAACGCCGTCTTCAAACAGCGCGGTGATGCGGACGCGGCGGATCTCATTGCGGAGGTTATCCGCCTGGCAGTAAACCTTGACGTAGTTCATGGTGTGACCGGTGAAATAGCCCTTTTCGGTCTGCTCAAACAGCACGTCGTGCTCTGTTCCGAGCTGGCGCGTGAGATACGTGCGGTGGAGCGCGGCGGCGGCTTCTCCTGCGATGGCGGCGCGGCGCTCTTTTTCGGATTTTTCAATCTGACCCGGCATGGATGCGGCAGGCGTACCCTTGCGGCGGGAATAGGGGAAGACGTGTACGGCGGCGAGGGCGCAGGTCTGCAGGAAGGAAACGGACTGCGAAAACTCCTGCTCCGTCTCGCCGGGAAAGCCGACGATGAGGTCAGTGGTTACTGCGCAGCCGGGGAAATAGCGGTGCAGAAGGCGGACACTCTCGAGATACCGTGCGGTATCATATTTGCGGTTCATGCGCTTTAAGACGGCGTCGCTGCCGCTTTGCAGGCTGAGGTGGAACTGCGGGCAGAGATTTTTGCAGACGGAAAGAGTCTTGCAGAACTCTTCGTCGATGGTGCGCGGCTCCAGAGAGCCGAGACGGATACGGACCTCGGGCGCGGCGCGACAGATGGCGAGAAGAAGCGCCGACAGGCGGCTGCCGTCTTTCCATTCCCAGCCCCAGGAAGAGATTTCAATGCCGTTGACAACGATTTCGCGGTAGCCCTCGCGGGCGAGCTTTTTTGTCTCCTCCACGGCGGCTTCCAGCGGCATGGAGCGGACGCGGCCTCTGGCATATGGAATGATGCAGTAGGTGCAGAAGTTGTTGCAGCCGTCTTCGATTTTTAAAAGCGCACGGGTGCGCGCGGCAAGACCGCCGGCGGGAAGCTGCTCGAACTCGCGCGGCAGACTGCTCGGCTCGACCTTCTCCCAATGGGCGTGGTTCTTTTTATCCTGCGCCGCCTGCTCCATCTGCAGGACGAAGGCTTCACGGTCGGCGGTGCCGACCATGACGTCGACGCCGAGGGCGCGGACCTCTTCCGGCGCGGACTGCGCATAGCAGCCGCAGACGCCGACGGCAGCGTCCGGATTGAGCTTCTGCGCGCGGCGGATGGCGTTGCGGGTTTTCTTGTCGGAGACGGCGGTGACGGTGCAGGAGTTGACGATATAGCCGTCGCACGGCTCGTCAAATTCGCCGAGCGTATGACCATGGGACAGCAACATTTGCTGCATTGCCTGCGTTTCGTATTGGTTGACCTTGCATCCAAGGGTGTAAAACGAGAATTTCATAGGTAAAACCACCAAACAAGTTTTTTGCTGACAAAAAATGTTTGTCTTATTTGTGTATAGTCATGACTATCATTTTTGCTTATACTATATATCAGTTTTCCTGTTATATCGTTTTTCATATAGCCGTCAGCATCCGAATACAATGGTATTATATCCGACAAAGTCTTGCTTGTACAGTCTGAATCAGGAGGATTTTCCGTGAGAGAGTTTACCGTCTTATTTCGCTCCGTGCAGGAGCTTTCCGAGTTTATGGCACTGGCAAACCAGCAGCCGTTTGACGTGCTGTTCGTGCGTGCAGGCGGTGTGAGCAACGCAAAATCCATGTTCAGCTGTCTGTCCTTGCAGCTCAATTCGCCGCAGATGGTGCGCATTCTGGCAGAGGGCGTGGATGTGTCGGAGTTCTGTGAGAATATGCAGCCGTTTCTGGCGCAGGGCGCGACGGCCTGAAAAGATGACAATATGATAGAGTGGTAAAATCCCCTTCCGTTTCATACGCTTGTACCAAAGCTGAAGCGGAGGGGGATTTTTTATGAGACGATGGGCTGCAGGGCTGGTTCTGGCAGCGATGATGCTGGGGCTGCTGGCGCAGACGGGAAGGGCGGCGGAGCTGGAGCTTGCCGCGCCGTCGAGCATTCTGATGGAACAATCGACGGGAGAGATTCTCTATGAGGACAACGCCGACGAAAAGCTGCGACCGGCAAGCGTGACAAAGGTGATGACGCTGCTGCTGGTGATGGAGGCGCTCGAAGACGGCAGAATCGGCTGGGACGACATGGTAACGACATCGGCTGCCGCGGCGGCAAAGGGCGGAAGCCAGATCTATCTGGAGGAAAACGAGCAGCTGTCGCTGACGGAAATGCTCAAGTCGGTCGTGGTCTCGTCGGCAAACGACTGCGCGTGCGCGCTGGCAGAGCATGTCGCCGGGAGCGAGGCGGCATTTGTGCAGAGGATGAACGCGCGGGCGCAGGAGCTGGGGATGACGAATACGCACTTTGTCAACTGCACGGGGCTGGACGACGGTCCGGACGCGAACGAGCATCTGACGACGGCGCGGGACATTGCCATCATGTCAAGAGAGCTTCTGAAGCACGAGAAAATCAAGGAATATACGACCATCTGGATGGACACGGTCAGAAATGGGGAGTTCGGACTGAGCAACACGAATAAGCTCGTGCGGTTTTATGACGGGACGACGGGACTGAAAACGGGATATACCTCGAGCGCGGGGTATTGTCTGTCTGCGTCCGCCGAGCGCGGGAGGATGGAGCTGATTGCGGTGGTGATGCACTGCAAGACGTCTCCGGACCGGTTCGAGTCGGCAAAGGCGCTTTTTAATTACGGGTTTGCAAACTATGCGCTGGTGGACCCGATGGAAAAGCTGACGCTCGAGCCGGTGCCGGTGGTGCTGGGCAGGCAGGAGCTGGTACAGGTGCAGGCGCAGGACGCGCAGGCGATTCTGATTGACAAGGCGCTGGCGGGGTCGGTGACGTGTGCGGTCGAGCTGGACGAGAGCGTGACGGCGCCAGTTTTGAAGGGGCAGCAGTTGGGTACGCTTCGGGTGGAAGCGGGAGGAAGGCTGCTGCGGGAAATTGCGCTGGCCGCGGCGCAGGAGGTTCCGGCACTGAGCTTTGCGGATATCTGGAGGATGATGCTGGAGAGGGTCTGCATGGCTGGATAGATTTGTATGTTTGCACAGGCTTTTCTTTTTTGGGCGGGTGTAGTATAATATATATTATCCAATATCCAAAAATCTGCGCAAACCGGGAAAGAGAGATTGCGATGATCAATGTAGAACTGTCGAGTATCTGGAGCTGTGTGTCGCTGCCGCAGCTGTTATCGTGTGAAAAGGATCTGTTTGACGCGCATCTGCACCTGCGCAGCAACCAGCCGGGCGCGCCGGAGTTTCTGGGCTGGCTCGGGCAGCCGGACGCGGTCACGGCAAAGACGATTCACGCCATCCGAAAGGCGTGCGAGACGATTGCGGGGCAGTGCGATACGCTGGTGGTGGCAGGAAGCGGAGAAGGGTATCTGGCGGCAAAGGCGGGCGTGGAAATGCTCGGCGGCAGATACCGGAATCTGCTCGACAGCCGGATGCGGATTTTATTTGCCGGAGACTCGCTGGCAAGCTCAGACTGGATTGCGCTTTGCAGGCTGCTGGAGGGGCATGAATTTTGCCTGCTGCTTTTGAGCCGGGAGGGCGCGGAGCTGGAAATGTGTACGGCGTCGCGTGCGCTGCGGTGGCTGATGGAGCGGCGGTACGGGCAGAGCGCGAAGCAGCGCGTATATGTCAGCGCCTTGCCGGAGAGTCCGCTTGCGGTGATGGCAAAGGAAGAGGGCTTTACGTATCTGCCGATGGCGCAGTGTCTTGCAGGCGGCGTAAGCGCGTTGAACGCGGGAACGCTTCTGGTGCTGGCAGCGGCAGGCATTGATCCGCTGGGCGTATTGGAAGGTGCGGCAGAGGGCTTTTCACAGTATGATCTGCGGGCGTTTGAAAACCCGGTGTGGATGTACGCGGGCGCCAGATATGCGTTAATGCAGAAGGGAAGAAGCACAGAGTGCCTGGGCTGCTTTACGCCGGACTTTGGAGCGTTCGGCGCGTGGTGGCAGCAGTATTTCCTGCGGCATACCTGCCGCGAGGGCGCGGGGGCGATGCCGGTCTATCTGCCGCTTCCCGGCGCGCTGGATGCTTTGGATACGGTGGCGCAGGGGAAAGACCGGCGCGTGTTTGAGACGCTGCTGCAGGTTCCGGAGCGGTGCTTTCAGAAGGTCAACATCGAGATGGACTGGAAGGATTATGACGGGCTGGGCTTCCTGGCGGGAAAGACGCTGCTCGACGCGCAGGAAGGAAGCTTCCAGGCGGTTTTGCAGGCGCACACGGATCTGGACGTGCCGGTGATTCAGGTGTCGATGCAGACGCTTGACGCGGCAGGCGTGGGAGAACTGTTTTATTTCTTTGAGCTGGCTGGCGCAATCAGCGCGTGCGCGTGCGGGGTGGACCCGTTTGACGGCGCCTGTGCGGGCGCAAGCCGGACACTGGCAAAGCAGCTGCTCGGCGGCTGAGCGTGGCTATTCAAGAAAAGTTTACGAAGTTTGACGGGTTCTGCGCTTGTCTTTCCCGGCAAAACCTGATAGAATGAAGCTAACCATATAAGACGCTGCGCCTTTGGCTGCGGCGAGTGCAAAAGGAGGAATGCCCTATGGTTAATATTGTGATGGGCCCTGAGGGTTCCGGAAAGACCAAGCTGCTGATCGATGCCATTTCGCGCGCGCTTAAAACGGAATCCGGCAGCATGGTGTGCATTGAAAAAGGACATACGCTGCGCTATGACGTGGACCATCGCGTCCGTCTGATCGACGCGAGCGAGTATTCGATCAAGAGCTACACGCTGCTGCAGGGCTTTATCAGCGGTCTGCATGCGGGCAATTTTGATATTACGCATATTTTTATCGACAATCTGTACAGCCTCTCGCGCTCGAAGGACCCCGTGGAGACGGAGAACTTCCTCGACTGGTGCAATCTGTTCTCGGCAGAGAACGGCGTGGCGTTCACGTTTACGCTCGCCGACGACCCCAGCAACCCGCCGGAGTATATCGCACGTTATATGGACTGAGACTGTCAAAAAAGCTGACGCTTTTTTGACAAACGGAACTGCGCCTCGACTGCGCGCATAATTTGTGCGCCAGAGGCGTACAAATTCCACACTTGCGAGGCGAGCAGTATGTTTACCCGCAAGGAGTACGCGACATCCGTAAGCGGTAAAACCGCTAACGGCTGTCCTGTCCGGTCGGCGGAGCCGCCGGATAACATGGATTCCCATTTTATTTCGCCCTGCGGGGCGAAACTCTGCGAGGCTTCTTGACGCACTGAGCGCCTGCCATCGGTAGATGGCAGGCGCTTTTGACGTTTTTGGGGAATTAGAAAACTTGCAGGATATAGCCCTTGAGGTAGAGCGAATGGTCGGACGAGAGGGAGGCCGGATGGTCGCGCGACTGCATGAGAAGCTCCAAAAGGCGCGCGTCGCGCCCGGCGTCGTGCGCCGCTTCGCGGAGCATGGAGAAAAACAGCTCGGGCGTCATGAACTGGCTGCATGAACACGAGACAAGAAAGCCGCCCGGCTCGACCAGCTTCATGCAGCGAAGATTCAGCTCTTTGTAGCCGCGATAGGCGTTATCGAGCGCTTTGCGGCTTTTGGCGAAGGCGGGAGGGTCGCAGATGACAAGACCGAAGCGCCTTTGCTCGTCGGACCATGCTTTGACAAGATCGAAGACGTTTTCGCAGACGGTGGTGATTTTATCTTCGACGCCATTCAAGGCGGCGTTGCGGCGGACGAGCGAAAGCGCCTGCTCGGAGACGTCGACGGCGGTGACGTGCTGCGCGCCGTAGAGCGCGGCGTGGACAGAAAAGCCGCCGGTGCAGCAGCACAGATCCAGAACGGTTCTGCCGGGGCAATAGGGGCGGATGCGCCCGCGGTTTTCCTGCTGATCGAGGAAGTGACCGGTTTTCTGCCCGTCCGGGATGCTGACGAGCATGCGCGCGTCGTGCTCGCGGATTTCAATCTCATCCGGGACGCTGCCATAGACGCAGGCTTTGAGCTGGGAAAGTCCTTCTTTTTCGCGGACGGGAAGATCGTCGCGCTCGTAGATGCCGAGGGGATAGAAGAGGTCTGCAAGGATGTCTATGAGGTCCTGCTTCCAGGCTTCCAAGCCGAGACAGGTGATCTGAAAGCTGAGATAGGCTGCGAATTTGTCGACCGTGAGTCCGGGAAGACCGTCCGTTTCTCCAAAGACGACGCGGCAGGAATCGGAAAAGCCGAGCTGCTGCCTTGCACGCCACGCCGCTTCGATGCGGGAGCGGAAAAAGTCGCGAGTGATAGTTTCGGATGGGTCGCGCGTCAGGACGCGGACGGTGATTTTCGAGCGGGAATTGAAAAAGCCGCGGGCGGCAAAGCGCAGCTGATCGTCCAGCACGTCGACGATGCAGCCGTCGGTGCAGGTGTCGTCTGCCCAGTCCAGCTCGTTGTCGAAGATCAGGGTCTGACCGGCGCGGACATCGGCGGCCTCGCCGCGGCGGAGGCATACATTCGGATAGGTCATGGGATACTCCTGTACAAAGATTGCCGGTGAGGGCAGGTCCATTATACCAGAATCGCGCGTGTTTGGAAGAAAAAAATAAAAATTTTCGGGAAGGTTGCCGGGTTCACGGCAACTTTCCTTTTTTTGCGCGGTATGGGTGAGAAGAGGTTCTCGGGAAAAGGGGTGATGGGATGGCGCGGGAGCGAAAAACGGATCTGGAAAAGATCCGGCAGCAGCTGCGCAAGATGGCGTTCGGAAAGCCGAACGACTGTGTGAAGCTGGCGCTGTGTGAGGATGTGGACATTGAAAAGCTGGACCTTTCGATGCTGACGGAGATCAAGAGAAGCGAAAAGGGAACGGTGGAGATCAAGCTTCTTGACCGGACGAAGGTGCTTGAGCAGCTGGCGGCGCTTGCCGACGGCGGAGATGACGGCGCGGAACGGTTCTTGCAGGCGCTGGTGCAGGGAATGGAGCAGGAAGATGACGGCTAGCTTTTCCGGAAAACAGCTGCGCGCAATGACATGGTGGATGCCGAAAAGCCGGGACCGCGGATTTGACGCGCTGATCTGCGATGGGGCGGTGCGCTCGGGAAAGACGCTTGCGATGGGGCTGGGCTTTTTCCTGTGGGCGATGAGCTGCTTTACGGGAAGGCGCTTTGCGCTGTGCGGCAAGACCAGAGGCGGCGTCAGGCGAAACGTCGTGCAGGAGCTTCTGCCGTGGCTGCGGCGGCTGGGGATGACGGTTTCGGAGAACCGGACGGCGCAGGTACTGCGGGTACGGTTCGGAAAACGGGAAAACGAGTTCTATCTCTTCGGAGGTAAGGACGAGGGCTCGGCGGCGCTGATTCAGGGCATGACGCTGGCGGGGGTGTTTCTCGACGAGGTGGTGCTGATGCCGCGGTCATTCGTCGAGCAGGCGTGCGCCAGGTGCTCGGTGGAAGGTAGCAGGCTGTGGTTCAGCTGCAACCCGGAGGGACCGCAGCACTGGTTTTATCAGGAATGGATTTTGCAGGCGGACAAACGCAATTGCCTGCATCTGCAGTTTACGATGCAGGATAATCCCTCGCTGAGCCAGACGGTGCGCAGACGCTATGAGCGGCTTTACACGGGCGTTTTTTACCGGCGGTTCATTCTGGGGCAGTGGTGTCAGGCGGAGGGACGGGTGTACGACTTCTTTGACACGGCGCTTGTCCGACCGGCGCCTGCGGGGAGCTATGAGCAGTGGGTGATTTCCTGCGACTACGGGACGGTCAACCCGGCGTCGTTCGGTCTGTGGGGCAGGCAGAGCGGCGTGTGGTACCGGACGGATGAGTTTTACTTTGATTCCCGGCGCGAGGGGCGGCAGATGACGGACGCAGAATACGCGGGAAGGCTCCGGCAGCTTGCCGGGGGACGGACGATACGGGAGGTGATTGTGGACCCGTCGGCAGCAAGCTTCATCGAGGTTCTGCGGCGCGAGGGCTGGAAGGTCCGGAAGGCGGACAACGACGTTCTGTCCGGCATCCGGCGGACGGCGGACGCACTGCGGTCGGGACGGATTGTGATCTGCGACCGATGCACGGACTGTCTGCGGGAGATGGAGCTTTACGTGTGGGATCTGGCTGCCGGCGGGGACCGGGTGGTCAAGAAGAACGATCACGCAATGGACGATATGCGGTATTTTGTGACAGGCGTTCTGGGAGCGGGCACGGTGTTTGCCGTGCGGGCGCCGGAACGGAAAATTTGAAGAGGTGATGGCAGTGAGAAAAAAGGCAAAGGCGGGCGTCTGCAAGGCGGCGCAGATGAGAAGCGGCACGCAGCACCCGTTCGGGATGCTGTCCGGTGTGACGGCGCTCGGCGGCGGGGAAACGGAGGTATACCGGCAGATTCGCAATGCGGTGCCGATTCTGGACGCGGCGATCGGAAAGTTGGTCAGGCTTACGGGCGGGTTTGAGGTCTGCTGCGCAGATCCTGCGGCAGAGCGCGGACTGCGGCAGTTCTTGAGGTCGGTGAACGTCGGACGCGGACAGGTGGGCATCGAGAGCTTTCTGGCGGCGTTTTTGCAGAGCATGCTGGTCTACGGCAGGGCTGTGGGAGAGATGGTGGTCGGCGGAAATGAAATTGCGGCGGTGCTGTGGGGCGATGTGACGAAGCTCTATGTGCAGGAGGGAGATTCGCCGCTGGACTTTGCGTTCGGACAGTGGCAGGGCGGTGCGGTGAAAATTTTTCCGAGGCAGAATCTGATTCTCTTTGCGGCGTGGAATCCCGACGAGGAGAACCCATATGGCGCGTCGGTCTTCCGGAGTATGCCGTTTCTGGTGGATGTGCTGCTGAAAATTTACAGCACGATCGGAACGAACTGGGAGAGGGCGGGCAATGTACGCTACTCGGTGGTATATAAGCCGGACGATGCGTCGGGGCAGGTCGACGCGCAGGAACGAAGCGAGCAGATTGCCGAGCAGTGGTCGCAGGCGATGCAGGAATCGAGGCACGGCGTGGTGCGTGATTTTGTAGCGGTCGGCGATGTGCAGATCAAGGTCATCGGAGCCGACGGGCAGATTCTCGATTCCGAGGTGCCGGTGCGGCAGATTCTCGAGCAGCTGGTGGCAAAGACAGGGCTTCCGCCGTTTTTGCTGGGGCTAAACTGGGCGTCGACCGAGCGGATGAGCGCGCAGCAGACGGACTTGCTGACCTCGGAGCTGTGGGCGATCCGAAGAACGGTGGAGCCGGTTTTGCTGCGGATCTGCAGGCTGTGGATGCAGCTGCACGGGTACGCGGAGGAGCCGGAAATTGTCTGGGATGAAATCAGCTTGCAGGATATTGTGGAGCAGGCGCACGCGGCGCTTTACCGGGCGCAGGCGGAAAAACTGACGGCAGAACAGGAGGAGACGGCATGAAAATTACAAAGGCGGCGAACGTGGAGCTGAGCGGCGCGCCGGATGTACAGCAGCTGGAAAAAATCAACCGGCTGACCAAGAAGGCGGTCAAGGCGGAGGAGGTGTATGTGTTCTCCGTGCGGCTGTGCGATGATCAGGTGGACCGGGACGACGAGCGGTTCTCACAGAGCTGCATCCGCGAGCTGGCGGCGCTTTTCATTGGGAAGACCGGCGTGATGGACCATGTGTGGTCGGCAGAAAAGCAGGTGGCGCGGATTTTTGACACGGAGGTTTTGTGCGAAAACGGCGCGACGTATCTCAAGGGCTGGGCGTATATGCTGCGCGGCGCGGAAACGGACGGGCTGATTCGCGAGATTGACGGCGGCATCAAAAAGGAGGTTTCCATCGGGTGCGCGGTGAAGCGCAGGATGTGCTCGATCTGCGGCGCAGAGTATGGCGCGTGCGAGCATGTGAAGGGCGAGACGTATGGCGCAGAGCGCTGCGCGGCGGTTTTGTGCGAAGCAGTGGACGCCTACGAGTTTTCGTTTGTGGCAGTGCCGGCACAGAAGCAGGCGGGCGTTTTGCAGAAGCAGACGGGCGGCGGCGTACCGGTGGACGAGTTCACGCTGAAAAAGCTGCAGAAGGACGCAGAGCTTGGAAAGGCGTACCGGCAGGAGCTGGAGCTGCGGGTGACGCGCGCGGCGCTGCTGCTGGGGCTGGAGCTGGACGCGGGGCTGATGCAGCGGATTGTGCGCGGTATGGCGGCGGAGGAGCTGAAGGGACTGAGCGAGGGTCTGGAGCGCCGGACGGCGGAGCTTTTTGCACCGGAGCCGCAGATGACCGCAGGACAGGATGCGGCGCGCGAGCAGAACAGCGCGTTTCTGATTTAACTGGCGACAAGCTTGCGCCCGGCGGGTGCGTCTGGCGCAGCAGTCAATATTTATTTTTTGGAAGGGAGAACAAAAAATGGAAATTTCTTTTGAGGCGATTGGGCAGAAAATGGTGACATTTGCTGCCGGAACCGGTCTGGCGGAGGGCAAGGTCTGCAAGATCTCGGCAAACGGCACAGTGGGTCCCTGCTCGGAGGAGGGCTTCTGCGGCGTGGTTTCGCAGATCCGAGGCGGCGCGGCGGGCGTCATTCTGGAGGGCTATGTGGAGCTTTCGTATGCAGGCTCGACGGCGCCTTCGCTCGGCTACGCAATTCTGACGACGGACAAGGCGGGCGAGGTGGTCCCGGGTATGAGCGGCAGAACGTGTCTGGTTGTGAGCGTGGATTCGACAAACAAGAAAATCGGTCTGTTTTTATAAGAGGAAAGGAGCATAACGATGGGTTTTGATCATGTAAAGCTGGAAAAGGGCATGTACCGCGAGAGCGGCAAGACGTTTACACAGGTTCTCGAATCGCTCGACCCGAGTGAAAACTATAAGGGCACGGCGCTCGAGGGCACCGACGCCTTCCAGCGCCAGCTCAAACGCTTTGATATTCACGCGAAGGGCGCGTACTCGGACCCGGTGGAAAAATTCTTCCGCACGATGGACTCAAGCGTCCTGTTCCCGGAGTATATTGCGCGTGCGGTCAAACAGGGCATGGAGGAAAACAATGTGCTGCCGAAGATTACGGCAAGCACGACGACCATCGACGCGATGGATTACCGAAGCGTTTATTCGGTCCCTTCCGAGCAGGACAAGATGCTTATGCAGGTAGCTGAGGGCGCGAGCATCCCGGCAACCCAGGTCAAGACGAAGGCGAACCTTGTCAAGCTCAACAAGCGCGGCAGAATGCTCGTTGCGTCCTATGAGGCAATCCGCTTCCAGAAGCTGGACCTGTTTTCCATCACGCTGCGCCAGATCGGCGCGTACATCCAGACGATGCATCTGAAAGACGCAGTGGACGTTCTGGTAAACGGCGACGGCAACAACAACGCGGCGGCAAGCTTTACCATCGGCGAAAGCCCCCTTTCCGGCGAGGCGGGCAAGCTGACCTATCAGCAGCTGGTGGAGTTCTGGGCGCAGTTTGATCCGTATGAGCTCAACTGCTTCCTGATGAATACCGGCACGATGGTCAAGATGCTGGGGCTGAGCGAGTTCCAGAATCCGCTGACAGGTCTGAACTTCCAGGGCACGGGCGCGCTGTCGACGCCGCTGGGCGCGGAGCTTCTGAAGGCAAGCTGCGTGGACGCCGGCAAGATTATCGGTCTGGACAGACGATACGCACTGGAAATGGTGCATGCGGGCGACGTGTCGGTCGAGTATGACAAGCTCATTGACCGGCAGTTGGAGCGCGCAGCCATCACGTCGATTTCCGGCTTTGGCAAGATCATGCCGGAGGCTTCGAAGGTGCTGGTGATCGGATGACGCTGTTGGAGGAGATCTATAAGGCGGCCGCACAGGCCGCCCCCTCCGGCGCGGATGAGGAGCTTTTGCAAAGACTCTGCCGGGTTTCGGCGGCGCAGTGGCAGGCGCGGCTGAAAGCGGGCGTGACGCCGGAGGACTGCCGGGAGGCGTTTATCTGCGCGGCGGCATGGAGCGCGGCGGCGGGGTATGCAACGCAGCAGAGCGCCGCCAGCTGGAACATTGAGAGCTTTACGGTGGGCGATGTGAGCGTGAAGACCGCAAGCGGGGAGAAAAGCACGCAGCAGACGCCGGTGCAGCGATTGACGCAGCAGGCACAGCTGCTGATGCGCCCGTTTTGCAGGGCAAAGGATTTTGCGTTCGTGGGGGTGCGCGGATGAAGGCACTGATCGAGAGCATTCTGCAGGGCTACGGCAGTCTTGTGACGGTGCGCGACGGGCAGAGCGCAAGAACGTTCCGCGCGCTGGTGCAGCCGGTGACGGAAAAGGGCTGGGCAAGCACGAGAAAGCTCATAGAATCGCTCGGCAGGATTCCGAAGGGGCAGTATGTGTATATCGGTCCTGCGGAAATGGAGATCAAGCCGGGACAGACGGTGGAGGTCCGGCAGGAGGCGTATGCTGTCCGGCGCAGCGAGACGATGGCGTTGGGCGATGAGACGCTCTATGTATGGGCGCTTCTGACGAAGGCGGGAGGTGCGGAAAGCTGGAACAGCTGATTGAGGCGGTTTTGAAGTGGCTGAAGCAGGCAGGCTTTGCGGCGGTCCGGCGGCTGCCGGAGGGCGTGTTTCCGACACTGACAGACACGGTAGTGGCAGTCGGAATCCAGAAGGCGGAGGCAACGGACGCGGGGCTTTATTCGTATCTGGGCGTGCTGGAGACGGACGGAAAGACGGTTTCGCTCTACGGAAAGCGGCTGGAGGCGGAAATCTCCATGGAGGTGCTGTGCCCGGAGGAGCAGGGCGCGAAGCGGTGCATGCAGACGGCGGACGCGCTTGTAACGAAGCTTTCCGGCGGAGTTCCGGGGCTGACGATCGGTAAAATCTGCGTGGAGGCGTGCCGGTTTGCGGCGAACGCGGACTGCTACGGCAGCAAGGTGACGGCGCAGACGCTGGCGTATGTGTATGCGCTGGCAAATGAAGAGGAGACGGAGTTTACGGACTTCATATTGAAAGGAGAAGTGCAATGAGTCTGGTTTATCATGAGCGTCCGGGTGTGTATTCGAGCTACGACGCTTCGTCGATTATTGCAAGAGGCGCAACCGAGCGCGTGATTGCGCTCATCGGCAAGGCGGAGGCAACGGCGGGGCTTTACAGGCTCCACTCGTACACGGAGGCAAAGGAGGCGTTTGCGGAGGGAAGCGAGCTTGGCAGAATGGCGAAGCTTGCTTACCAGAACGGCGCTGGGACGGTGCTGGCAAGCCCGGTGGCAGAGGATACGCTTGCAGCATATCAGGCGGCGCTGGCGCTGGTGTTCGCGGAAAAGGAAGCGAGCTTCTGCGTGGTGGGAAGCGCGCTGGAGACGGTGCAGAAGGCGCTGCGCGACGCGGTGGAGTCTGCCTCCAAACAAAATGGCGAATGTGTCGGTATTGTGGGTCTGGCAGAGCCAACACTCAAGAATCTGACGGACCGGGCGGCAGCTCTGAACTCCGAGCGTATGGTACTTGTTGCGCCGGATGTGTATGTCTGGGGCGAGAGCAAGCTTGCCGGCGGTCAGATGGCGGCTGCAGCGCTGGCAGGCGTGCTGACCGATCAGTCGGACCCGGCACTGCCGCTCAACGGACAGGTTCTGTATGGCATGACCGGCGTGAGTAAGATGTATGAGGATACGGAAATTGACGCGCTGGTCAAGGGCGGGGTGACGGTTCTGGAGTGCTACGGCGGCAAGGTCAGCGTGATGCGCGGCATTACGACGAGAACCAAAACCGGTCAGACGGAGGATGCGACCTTCCGCGAGCTGGGCACGATTCTGGTGATCGACGACGTCATTCCGGCGATTCGCAGGAGCCTGCGGACCAAATTTGCGCGTGCCAAGAATAATGTGCTGACAAGAAATGCAATTCGCAGTCAGGTGATTGTGGAGCTGGAGGACCGCATTGAGCGCGAGATCATTGAAGGGTATGAGAATCTGACGGTGACGGCGCTGGAGTCGGACCCCACGACATGTCTGGTAGAGTTTGAGTTTACGGTTGTGCATGGGCTGAACCGGATTTTCCTGACTGCCCATATCAGTGTTTGAGGAGGATGAGCATGGCAATTCGGAAAATTCCGACAACGGCGGATATCTATCTGGAAGTCAACGGCGTGCGTGTGGCGGTGGTGCAGAGCTACAAGGTGACGGCAAGCCGGGAGAGCAAGGCAATTTATGCCTTCGGGCAGTCGGAGCCGGTGTCGACCATTCGCGGACAGAGCCAGTATGTGCTGGAGCTGACCCGGCTTTACGCGACCGACGAGGCAATCCGCGACGGGCTGAGCTTCGGCGATATGGACGATTTTTCACTCGTTGTGTGCAAGCCCGACCGGAATGTCATTTACACGGGCTGCCAGTGGAAGAGCTTGCAGGAGAGCGCGGAGGTCGGCGGCAACGTGCTGGAAAAAGTCACAGTGGAGGCAAGCCGCCGGATTGAGAATCTGTTATGAGCGCAGGCAGATTTCTGACGCTCTTTGCAGGCAGCGGGAAAAAACGGCTCGAGGACGGACTGGAGCTGCGCGCGGTTCCGGCGGCTGCGGTTTTGCAGGCGCGGCGCGAGGCGCTTGACTCCGGCGCGCAGGAGGACGGGGCGCTGGGACTGTGGATGAATGCGTGCGTGCTGGCAAGGGCGCTTTACAAGGACGGGCAGCGGGCGTTTGCTGACGGCGAGGCGGTGATGCAGGCAGCTTCGGCAGAAACAATCGAACGCTGGATGCAGGCGTATGCGGCGCTGTGCCGGGAGCAGAACCCGGCGTGCAGCGAGGAAAACGCGCGTCTTGCGGTGCAGGCACTGGAGCAGGAGGACTATGAGCGGCTCAAGTGGCGCGTTCTCAAGCGCTTCGGCGTTTTGCCGTCGGAGGGGCGCGCACGGCGTATGACAGACCGGGACTATCTCTACTGCGCGGCGCAGCTGCTGCTCGACGAGCAGGAGAAGCTGGAGGCAATGTGCCCTGCGTGCAGGGAGAAGGCAAAAAGACGGCTTTGTCCGGTGTGCGGCGAGTCGGTTCCGGAGGAAAATGCGGGATTTGATGAAGGGCGGTTTGAGGAGCTAAAGAATGCTGGAGTATGTGAAACGGCTGCTTCTGGCGCAGATGAAGCTGGCGGCGCAGTTTGACGCCGGGCAGACGCCGGAAATCCGGGAAACTGCGCTGCATGCGGAGACTGTGCAGACGGAAGACGCGCAGACGGACGAGACTGCAGCAAAGACACAAAAAATGGCAGCTTTCGAGCGGGCGCAGCCTGATCAGGCGCAGGAACGCACGGTGGAGGACAAGCTTCGCGAAATGACGCGCCAGACGATGCGCATGGAAAGCATGCAGCTGCAGAAGACGGCGCAGAAGCAGCAGGAGCAGACGAGAAGGCTGGAGACGGCAATGACTGCGCTTCAGGAGCGCCAGACTGTCGAGCTTGAAAAACGGACGCCGGAAAGTGCGTCCGGCGGTCTTACGGGGAGCTACCGGCAGACAATGACGGTTGCGGGCATTGCGTCGGGACCGTCGCAGCGGTCTATGCAGGAAATTTCACGATTTTTCGAGCGCGACGCAAGGCGCTATGGATAAAAGGAGGGAGAAGCATGCTCAAGATGCGGTTCGGATCGTTTGTGTGGCCGAATAATCCGCGGACCTATACGCTCAGCTGCAAGCGGCAGACGGCGGTGCACAAGATTCCGATGGGAGGCTTTGCCGTGCAGGATCTCGGCAGGATGGCGACGGTGATGCAGGGCGAGGGCGAGTTCTTCGGCGCCGGGGCGTATGATACGTTTCAGGAGCTGCTGGCGGTCTTTCAGAAGGGCGGACAGCAGATGCTGGTGCATCCGGTGTGGCAGACGGCAAGCGCGTATTTTACGGAGCTGGAGCTGACACAGGAGCCGAGGGACGACTACGTGGCGTACCGGTTCAGCTTTTGCGAGGCGCCGGGCGCGGCAGATTCCGGCGCGGCGGAGGACAGCCTTGCCCAAGTGATCGGAAAGCGGTTCTGCGAGGTCGGCGCAGGACAGACGCTCTGGGAAATCTGCACGGCGTACAGGCTCAGCATGCAGGCGCTGCTGCGGCTCAATCCGCAGATCGCAAAGCCGAACAGCGTCGCTGCCGGAACGAGGGTGCG
>CALERM010000085.1 GCA_937907715.1 uncultured Clostridia bacterium | reverse complement strand
GACAGCGCCCTGTCCTGGCTTTCCAAAAATCAGGACAGCAAGGGCGGCTTTGCGTCGTGGGGCACGACGAACGTAGAATCCGTTGCGCAGGTCGTCGTTGCACTCTGCGAGCTTGGCATCAGCCTTGACGATTCCCGTTTTGTCAAGAACGGTCATGGTCTTGTTGAAAATCTTCTCTCCTTCCGCCAGTCGAACGGCGGCTTCACGCACGTTCTCGACGGTTCGGACGGCAATAATCAGATGTCCGCCGAACAGGGCTTTTACGCTTTGGTCGCCATCGACCGCGCGGAGAACGGCAAAAACAGCCTGTACCGCATGGGCGACGTGACGAAGAACACCTCCAAGCCCAACACGACCGTCAATAAGGGCAGCGCGGACGCTTCTGTGAAGGTTCCCGGCGTGACCGCGCCCGGCACAACGTTCTCGGATGTGAAAAACCATGCCAACAAAGCCGCCATTGAAGCGCTTGCGTCCCGCGGCATCATCAACGGCATGAGCAAGGATAGCTTTGCGCCGAACAAGACCATGACCCGCGCAGAATTTGCCGCCATCGTCACAAGAGCGCTCGGTCTGCCCGCAAAGGACACAAAAGCATTTACGGACGTTCCCAGCAGCAAATGGTATGCCGGTTACATCGGCGCAGCCAACAGCAGCGGCATCGTCAACGGCGTCGGCAGCGGCAAGTTTAACCCCGACGGCACGATTACCCGGCAGGAAGCCGCCGCAATGGTTGCAAGAGCCGCAAAGCTCTGCGGTCTGGATACCGCGATGGATGCAGCGTCGGTCAAGGATATGCTGGCGCAGTTCGGAGATTACCGGGGCGTTGCAAGCTGGGCAAAGGAACCGATGGCGTTCTGCTACTCGGCAGGCATCCTTGACCAGAGCGACCTCAACATCGAACCGACAAAGGCGATCCTGCGCTGCGAAATCGCGCAAATGCTTTACAATATGCTGACCGTTGCGGAGTTGATCTGATATGACATTTTGGCAGAAAAACAAATGGAAAATCATCGCGCCGGTTCTGATCGTGCTGGTGCTTGCCGCCGCGTTCGTCTTCGGCGACCGGAATATTCCGAAGCAGAAAGACCCAACAGAACAGCCCACCATTTCTGCCCCGGCAGAAGCCCCGGCGCAGCCCGTGCAGGAACCCGAACCCGCGCAGGAAGAACCTACGCCCACAGAAGAAATGCCCGCATCCTCTGACGAGCCGCAGGCAGACACACCCGCAGATGAAACCCCGGAGGAACCCGCCGAACCGCAGGAGTTCCCTACCCCGGCAGAAATGGGCGCGGGCGCGACCGGCGAGTATGAAGAGATCAACGGTATGCTGATCGACACAGGCACTGGCAAGGACAAATACCTCACTGACCCCGTCCCGGAGGGAAAGCCCGCGCCGGTCGAACCGGAGAATGTCGAGATCGGCGACACGGCGTACACCTGCACCCTCTCCATCTCCTGCGCCACGATTCTCGACAATCCGGAACTCTGCGACCCAGAAAAGTGGGAGTTAGTTCCGGAAAACGGCTGGATTTTGGAACCGATGACCGTCACGTTCTACGAGGGCGAGAGCGTTTTCAACGTCTTGCAGCGCACCTGCAAGCAACGGGGCATCCACATGGAGTTTTCCAACACGCCGGTCTACAATTCCGCGTATATCGAGGGTATCAGCAACCTCTACGAGTTCGACGTCGGCAATGAATCCGGTTGGATGTACCGCGTCAACGGCTGGTTCCCGAACTACGGATGCAGCCGCTACCTGCTTCAGGACGGCGACGTGATCGAGTGGGTCTATACCTGCGACCTCGGCAGCGATGTGGGCGGCGGCTACGCAACGGGCGGCTGATGAAAAACAAAGACGCCTTTTCAGGCTATCATCCGATCATCAATTTTCTGTATTACGCGCTCGTCCTGCTCTTTTCGATGTGCCTGATGCACCCGGTCTACCTTATCATTTCTCTGACCGGCGCACTGGCATACGACATTACCTTAAAAGGCAGAAAAGCCGTGCGCTTCGCCGTCATGGGGCTTCTTCCCATGGCGGTGATCGCCGCGCTGGTCAATCCCGCCTTCAACCATGAGGGGCAGACGATGCTGACGTATCTCCCGAGCGGAAACCCGTTGACGCTGGAATCCATTCTGTACGGCGTGGCGGCGGCGGTCATGCTGGCAAGCGTTGTGCTGTGGTTTTCGAGTTACAACGAGGTCATGACCTCGGACAAGTTTGTGTATCTGTTCGGGCGCATCATACCGGCGCTGTCCCTTGTTCTTTCGATGGCGCTGCGCTTCATTCCGAAATTCAAAACGCAGATGGAAGCTGTCTCCGAAGCGCAATCCTGCATTGGCAGAGACACGAAAACTGGCAGCGTGATTCGGCGCGTCGGCAACGCCGTCAAGATCTTCTCGATCATGGTCACATGGAGCTTGGAAAATGCCATCGAAACGGCAGATTCCATGCGTTCCCGCGGCTACGGATTGCCGGGGCGCACAGCGTTCTCCATCTACCGTTTTGACGACCGTGACAAGGCTGCGCTTGCGTGGCTGATCTTCTGCGGCGCGTACTTGATTTCCGGCTGGATGGCTGGCGGCGCATATTTTAGATATTACCCAACCGTCAAAACCGCCGCGTGGACGCCGATGACCGTGAGCTTTATGCTTGGCTATCTCGCACTGGTGCTGACACCAGTGATTCTCGACCGAAGGGAGGACA
>CALERM010000084.1 GCA_937907715.1 uncultured Clostridia bacterium | reverse complement strand
ATAGCCTCTCATATTAGCAAGGTTCGATTGGTGTTCGGTTTTCAGGGTACATCCTGAATAGTTGGTGTTGATTGGGGTGAGGGTCCACCTGTTCCCATACCGAACACAGAAGTTAAGCTCACTTCCGCCGACAATACTTACCGGGTGACTGGTCGGGAAGATAGGTAATGCCAACACAAAGGATCAGCGAAAGCTGGTCCTTTGATTTATCCATTGGTGCTGATTGGGATGCGGGTCCACCTGTTCCCATACCGAACACAGAAGTTAAGCGCATCTTCGCCGACGATACTTACCGGGTGACTGGTCGGGAAAATAGGTAGTGCCAATGCTCGAAAAAAGACCGTCTGAACATCAGACGGTCTTTCTATTTACTCTTTGACGTTCAATTGCAGGACGTCGGGTCTTGCATAGTGTCCGCAGCCGTCAAATTCCATGCGGCTGGCAGGGACCTTCTGCATGTCGAGATTGGCGTAGATGATTGCTTCCTTATCCCAGACGGTCTCGCTCGCGTCATGTCCGAAGGGATCAATGACGCAGCTGCCGCCGCGGCAGGCAATATCCGATAGATGTGCGATTTCATCGGCACCGCTGCTCGTTTCAGGATAATCGGACCGGCGGAAGATCAGATCGGCGTTGACAAAGTAGCAGTGCGACTCGATGGCGATGTGGCGGATGGTATGCTGCCACTCGGGATTGTCGTTTGTGTTGGGCGAAATGTAGATTGTAATGCCTTTTTCGTAGAGCGCTGTGCGCGCCAGGGGCATGTAGCTTTCCCAGCAGATCAGGCTGCCGATTTTTCCCCACGGTGTGTCCATCACAGGGAAGTAATCGCGCTGCGCATCGCCCCAAACGAGGCGCTCGGCGCCGGTGGGCTTCAGCTTTCGATGGTTGAGCGCCTGCCCGTCCGCGGAAATGAGCATGTTGGAATTATAAAGCGTCGCGGTCTGCATGTCGCGCTCGGAATAGCCAAAGCTCAGATAAACGCCGAACCGCTTTGCGCAGTCGATCAGCTGCTGCATTTCCGCGCCAACGGACAAGATCGAATTGTCGTAGTAGACCTTCCAGTCCGCACGTCCCGGCTCTTTGCGGCTGCCGACGGTGTAACCGAAGGTCATGCCATAGGGATAGCCGGGGAGAAACAGCTCCGGGAACACAATCAGCTCCGCGCCGTTATTCGCCGCTTCTTTGATCAAACGGATAGCCTTTTCAAGACAAGCAGCCTTGTCGAACATTACGGGCGCTGCCTGTACGATGGCAAGCCGGCAGCTGGATTTCAGATCCATCATCTGCGCTCCCTCAGCCGTCGTAGCCGTTGGGGTTATTCTTCTGCCAGTTCCACGAATCGCGGCACATGTCGGCAACGGTGCGCTTTGCGTGCCAGCCGAGGATCTGCTCTGCCTTTGCAGGATCTGCGTAGACCGTAGCAAGGTCGCCCGCACGGCGCTCGCCGATGATATACGGCACCTCCACGCCGTTGACCGAGGAGAACGTATTGACCATTTCCAAAACGCTTACACCCTTACCGGTGCCGAGATTGAAAACCTCACAGCCCGCGTGCGCTTCCGCATAGCCGAGCGCGGCGAGATGTCCTTCGGCGAGGTCCATAACGTGAATGTAGTCGCGCACACCGGTGCCGTCGGGCGTATCATAGGAGTCGCCGAAGATGGTCAGCTGCTTGAGCTTGCCGACCGCAACCTGTGTGATGTAGGGCATGAGGTTGTTCGGAATGCCGTTCGGATTTTCGCCGATCAGACCGGATTCATGCGCGCCGATCGGGTTAAAATAGCGAAGAAGCACCACATGCAGCTCCGGATTTGCTTTCGCCGCATCCTTCAGAATTTGTTCGATCATGAACTTCGTCCAGCCGTAGGGATTTGAGCAATGTCCGGTATCGGCGGACTCGGTGAGCGGTGCGGGCTGGTCGCCATAGACTGTCGCAGACGAGGAGAAAACAAACTCCTTGCAGCCGAACTCCTGCATGACTTCGAGTACGCTCAGGCAGGAGTCAAGGTTGTTGCGGTAGTAGGCAAGCGGCAGGCGAACCGATTCGCCGACAGCCTTGAGCCCTGCAAAGTGAATGACGCCGGTGATGAAGCGCTCGGCAAAAATGTCGCGCAGAGCGCGCTTGTCGCAGACGTCGACGTTGTAAAGCGCCGGGCGTTTTCCGGTGATTTTCTCAATGCGGTCGAGCACCTTCGGGGAGCTGTTGGAGAAATTATCCGCCAGCACAACGTCGACACTTGCGTTCAGGCAGGCAACTGCCGTGTGCGAGCCAATGAATCCGGCGCCGCCGGTCAGTAAAATTGCCATAGTGGAAGAAACCTCCTGTTTTGTGATTTCAACCGCAGTATAGCACGGGGGGGATATATTTGCAAGAGCAAGGCTTTTGCGGTTTTTGCATATTTTTTTGGTATGCTGCCAGCCCGCAGCAGGTGGATATTTTACCGCCGCCACGGACGGCAGCAAAAACAAAAAACCTCTTCCCATTCGGGGAAATATCCGGTATAATATAAGATATCCCCATCCGGGCAGGAGGATATAACATGGCAAAACTCTACTTCAAATACGGCGCGATGGGTTCGAGCAAGACCGCAACCGCGCTGATTACGAAATACAACTACGAAGAGCGCGGCATGAAGGTCTGGCTGATCAAGCCGTCTGCCGACTCGCGCGACGGGCAGTTCACGCTCAAATCGCGCATCGGTCTCGCTTCCGAGTGCGAGGCGATCGGACCGGAAAAGGATATCCGCGCGCTTTATCATGCGCGGCAGAAGGTCGATGTGATCATCGTCGACGAGTGCCAGTTCATGACCATGGCGCAGATCGACCAACTGCGCGAGCTGGTGGACCGGGAGGATCTGCCGGTGCTGTGCTTCGGTCTGCGGACGGATTTTCAGACGAAGCTCTTTCCCGGCAGCCGGCGGCTGTTTGAGCTGGCGGACTCGATCACCGAGATCAAGACGATCTGCGACTGCGGGCGCAAGGCGACGACCAACGCGAGAATCGGCGCGGACGGCTACGTGGTAACAGAGGGCGATCAGGTGCAGCTCGGCGGCAACGACAGCTACATCGCCATGTGCCATAAATGCTATCAGGACTATATTTTGCAGCATAGAAAGGTGGAACTGCTTCATGGAAGTGAAAGAGATTTTAAGTAAATGCGATCATACGCTGCTGAGCCAGACGGCGACATGGGCGGAAATTCGGGCAATCTGCGACGACGGCATGAAGTATCATACCGCGTCGGTCTGCATCCCCGCGTCCTATGTCAGGCAGGCAAAGGACTATGTGGAAGATCGTCTTCCCATCTGCACGGTCATCGGATTTCCGAACGGCTATGACACGACGAAGGCAAAGTGCTTTGAAGCCTCCGACGCGGTCGAAAACGGCGCGGACGAGGTCGACATGGTCATCAACATCGGCTGGGTCAAGGATAAAAAGTGGGACGCGCTGCTGGAGGAAATCAGGGCGGTCAAGGCGGCGTGCCACGGAAAGCTTTTGAAAGTGATCATTGAAACGTGCCTGCTCACGGACGACGAGAAGATCAAAATGTGCGAGATTGTCTCCGATTCCGGCGCGGACTTCATCAAAACCTCCACCGGCTTTTCAACCGCCGGCGCAACGTTCCACGATGTGGAGCTGTTCGCCAGGCATGTCAAGCCCGGCGTGAAGATCAAGGCGGCAGGCGGCATTTCGTCTCTGGAGGATGCGGAAAAGTTCATCGAGCTCGGCGCATCGAGACTCGGCACCAGCCGCGTCGTGAAGATCGTCAAGAAGATGGAATCGGAAGCCTGAGCGCAGGTACACATTATAATATATAGAAGATTCAAACGAACCACAAGATAAAGGAGAATGCACCATGGCAAACTATCCGACTCCGCACATTGATGCAAAGGCCGGCGATTTCGGTCAGACGGTCCTGATGCCTGGAGACCCACTGCGCGCGAAGTTCATCGCGGAAAACTTCCTGCAGGACGCGGTTCTGGTCAACAACGTCCGCGGCATTCAGGGCTACACCGGAATCTACGACGGCACGAAAATTTCCGTCATGGCGTCCGGCATGGGCATGCCCTCGATCGGCATCTATTCCTGGGAGCTTTACACGGTGTTCGGTGTGGAGAACATCATGCGCATCGGCTCGACCGGCGCGCTGCAGGACAATATCAGGCTGCGCGACATCGTGATCGGTCAGGGCGCCTGCACCGACTCCAACTGGGCGGCGCAGTATCATCTGGCAGGCACGTTCGCCCCGATTGCAGATTTCCACATGCTGGAGACCTGCGTGGAGACGGCGAAGGAAATGGGAGCCCCGTACCACGTCGGCAACATTCTGTCCTCCGACCGGTTCTACGGCGACGACGGCGACATGCCCGAGGGCTGGCAGGCAAATTACGGCTGGCAGAAGATGGGCGTTCTTGCCGTGGAGATGGAAGCGGCGGCGCTCTATATGAATGCAGCGCGGGCAAGGAAGCATGCGCTTGCCATCTGCACCGTCTCGGACCATATCCTTCACCACGAGGCGACGACCGCCGAGGAGCGGCAGAACGGCTTTACCCAGATGATGGAGCTGGCGCTCAGGACGGCTGTAAAGCTGGAAAAATAAGTGAAGAGCGCCGCGGTTCTGCGGCGCTTTTTGACCCGAATGTGAAACCCGAAAGGATGAAACAGATGAAACGTATTTTTTTGATCGTTCTCGACTCCTGCGGCGTGGGCTATGAGCCGGACGCGGACAGGTTCGGAGACGTCGGCTCCGATACGCTGCGCCGGTGCGCGACCTCTGCGAAGTTCGACATGACGAACCTCGTCTCTATGGGGCTCGGCAACCTCGACGGCATCGACTATCTGCCCAAGTGTGAAAAACCGGCGGCGGCGCTGGCGAGATTGCAGGAACGCTCGATGGGCAAGGACACGACGATCGGTCACTGGGAGATTGCGGGCGTCGTCTCGGAAAATCCGCTGCCGACCTACCCGAACGGCTTCCCGCAGGACGTGATCGACGAATTTTCCCGGCTGACGGGCAGAAGGGTTCTGTGCAACCTTCCGTATTCCGGCACCGACGTCATTCGCGACTATGGGCGCGAGCAGGTGGAAACGGGTGCGCTGATCGTCTACACTTCTGCCGACTCCGTCTTCCAGATTGCCGCGCATGAGGACGTGGTTCCGCCCGAGCAGCTGTATGAATACTGCCGCATCGCAAGAAAGCTTCTCACGGGCGCGCATGGCGTGGGCAGAGTCATCGCCCGGCCCTTTACCGGCGAGTGGCCCTACACCAGAACGCCCAGACGGCACGATTTTTCCATCGAGCCGCCCAAAAAGACGGTTCTTGACGCGATTGTTGCGGCGGGTAAGGACATGATTGCCGTCGGCAAGATTCACGATATCTTCGCTGGGCGCGGCATGACGGAGTTTACCTACACGACGGGAAACGCCGACGGTCTATCCAAGACGCTTGCCTACGCGGACAAGGACTTCACGGGTCTTTGCTTCGTGAACCTCGTCGATTTTGACATGCTCTACGGGCACCGCCGGAACATCGACGGCTACGCGCAGGCGCTGCATGAATTTGATCAGTGGCTGCCGGGCTTTTTGTCGAAGCTCGGGCAGGACGATCTGGTGATTATCACCGCAGACCACGGCTGCGACCCCGGCTACCTCAAGCACACCGACCACACGCGCGAGTATATTCCGATGATTGCGCTCGGAAAAGGCGTCAGACCCGTGAACCTCGGCACGCGCCTCGGCTTCTGCGACATCGCGGCGACGGTCGCAGAGCTGCTGGACGTGCCCTATGAGACCCCGGGCAGGAGCTTTGCAAAGGAAATCGTGTAACAAAAACGCTTGTTTGAAGGAGGAAGCTTCATGACCCCTGAAAAACTGGTATCGATGGCGCTGGAAGCCATGCAGCGCGCCTATGCGCCCTACTCCGGCTACAAGGTCGGCGCGGCGCTTTTGTGCAAAGACGGAAGCGTTGTGTGCGGCGCGAACATCGAAAACGCGGCATACGGTCCTTCCAACTGCGCCGAGCGCACGGCGATTTTTACCGCCGTGTTTGAAGGCAAGCGCGAGTTTGAAGCCATCGCCGTTGTAGGCGGCAGGGACGGGGTTGCGTCCGACTTTTTCCCGCCCTGCGGCGTGTGCCGGCAGGTGATGCTGGAATTCTGCGGCCCGGATTTTCTGATCCATATGGGAAAGCAGGACGGCACGTACAAGACCGTAAAGCTCTCGGACTTCATGCCCTACGGCTTCCGCGCCAGCGAGTATATGAAATAACGGTTCCGGCGCGGAGATCTTCGGTGGAAACGTTAACTTCTTGCGATTTTACCTTGATTTTACCGAGAAACTGTGCCATAATAAGCTA
>CALERM010000083.1 GCA_937907715.1 uncultured Clostridia bacterium | reverse complement strand
CCCCTTGCTTGTAAGGCAAGTGCTCTCCCAGCTGAGCTAACCTTCCATTCCACACAAGCCGCTTTCTGCGGCGCCGCATCTCTCAGCGACATCGATATTATAATCACGAAGGGTCCAAAAGTCAAGCATTTTTTTCAAAAAGTCAAAACAAATTTCAGAAAGCTCAAAAAGTTTGGTTTTTTCCGGATTTCAGAGCATTTCATTATAATACAGTCCGAAGCTTGCAAAGACCGATTCCTGTATGCTATCATAGCTGGTACCGGAGCCCGCGGGAAAAGAAAAGCACAGCGCGTAGCAGTACTGCTCGTCGCAGAGCATCGCCGCGCGGTACAGCCGCTCTCCCTCGCCCGTTTCGGCGCTCCATGCAAACTGATATTCCGGCAGAGAAAAGCGCGTGGTCCTCATGATCTGAAGTCTGTCCGCGTCAAAGCCCGTCAGCGTGCGGATGGCGCTTTCCGGGTCGTTTTCTTCCAGCACCGTCGCGGTAATCTCATAAGAGCCGTCCTGCGCCGAGCAGCTCTGCGCCGCGCCGGAGGGGGAAAACGTCTGCACTGCCGCACCCTCCGGCACAGCAAAGACAATTGTTGACGGCAGGCGGCTTTCACCCTGGCAGACCTGCGCGTCGTCCACCGTCTCCCAGACGGGTGCATTGGACACACAGGCGCACAGCAGCACCGTCAGCGCAAGAGCAAGCATGGAAATATGAATCGAACGCATAGCAAAAACCTCCGGCGCAAAAATGGAAAGATGAAAAGGAAGAAGGACCTGTGATGGAAAAGCTGCTTTTGTACTACCTGCTTCTAATCAATGCGGCGGGTTTTCTGATTATGTGTGCGGACAAGCTGCTGGCAAAAAAAGAAGCCCGGCGCGTGCCGGAGCGGACGCTTCTTCTGATTGCGGCAATCGGCGGCAGTCCGGGCAGTCTTCTTGGCATGCTCATCGCGCACCACAAAACGCGCAAGCCGAAGTTCTACATTCTCGTGCCGCTGCTTCTGGTCCTCCATGCCGCAGCCGCCGGCTGGTATTTTCTCAGATAGACCACAAATCCCTCTGCCGGAGCATTTCCGGCAGAGGGCTTTTGCTTGATTTGCCTCTCTTATTGTAAGGCGCCGTTTCCGTCCGTGTCGAGACAGCTGACGTCGTCTCTGAGAATCAGAACGTAATCCGGTCGGTACGCACGGATGTAATCAGACAGCGCCGGTCCGTCAAAGTGACGGTAGTCCAGACTGCGCATCTCGGCAAAGTCGAACACCGCCAGCGGTTCGAGCGCATTCGTAAACGAGTCGCCCACAATCAGGATTCTGGGCAGCGCCGGGCGGTTGGTTCTGACAATCGTCTCTGCGATGTCGCCGCCCATGTAGTCTCCGTACAGGCTCTGCCCGCTCTCACGCACGCGGATGAGCGGCGTGTCGGAAGCATCGCCGTTATCCAGCCGTTCATATGCCGGAAACGGCGTCTGCACCACCTGCATCGCCTCGCGCACGGGCGAGAGATCATAGAGCTTGCGGTTGTAGGTGCCGAGCAGGTCGCTTTGCGTCTCACAGATGGCAATCTCGCTTGCACGAAGTCCAAACGCCTCGCAGACCGACTGATAGGTAAGATACGCACCCTTGAGCGTATAGTGGTGGTCGACGCGGCTGTAGCAGGACAGAAGATCCTCCCGCTGCGCGAAAACCGGCGTCAGATCGAGCGTGGAAATTTCCGCCTGCTCTATCGCGGCAAGCAGCGCCTGCCGGTTTCGCTTCGTCTGCTGCCCCGGATTGTCCATCCAGTCGGGGTAGTATTCCGCGTAGACCGTGCGCTGCTCGGGGACAATCGTAAAAAGCAGCTGTGCACCCACTTCGTCCGCCGCCTGTTTGACGCTTTGAAGTCCCCCGGCAATCGTATCCGCCTTCCGCTCCAACGCTTCGTCGTTCAGCCGTGCGGAAAAGCCCGGCGCAGGCAGCAGCACCGTGTCCCCCACCACAACGTCGTGGACCACCGCGCGGCGCAGCACCTGCATCTGAATGGCAGTATCAAGCTTTAACAGCAGCCTTCGCGCAAAAATATGGTCCTTGTAAAACGTCTCTGCGTCCTGCGCAAGCGTCCCGTCCCAGATACTCTGCATGGATACCTGCGGCGCAGTCGCCAGCGCGCGGTTTTCCTCGACCGACCAGCCAGACGGGCTGTGCAGAAGCTCAAACATCGTAAGCGCCGGCGTCAGCAGCAGCGCCAGCAGGAACAGTGCCGGAAACAAAATCTTTTTTCGTGTTTTCATGCCAGCCTCCCTAAAACTGCGCGTAGATGAACGCCTGCATGCCGGATCCCGTCAGAGACAGCACGCTCAGAAAAAAGACCAGCGCCAGAACGGCGTACCGGAGCAGTCTTCCAACCCGCGCGCCGCCGAGCGTCTGCCAGAGCTTCTTTCCCAGATCGGTGCAGAGTGCAACGCCGACCGCCAGCTGCAAGCCGTATTGCTTGAGGCACAAAAGAAGCCACGCGCCCCCGTCCGGCGCGCCCGTTCCCGGCAAAACCAGCGCCCGCAGAAAGCCGAGCGCATAAGGCAGCGAGCGGCTGTTGAAGAAAATCCAGCCGATCAGAACCGCCAGCAGCGCATACACATGTCCAAAAGCCCGCGGAAGCCGGGACAACGCCTTCCCGAGCCACAGCTTTTCCGCCGTCAGCAGCGCGAAGAACCACAGCCCCCACGCCAGAAACGTCCAGTTCGCTCCGTGCCAGATGCCGGTGAGGCTCCAGACGGCGAAGAGGTTCAGCACCTGCCGCGCCTTTGCGCAGCGGCTGCCGCCGAGCGGTATGTAGACATAGTCGCGGAACCAGTTCGATAAACTGATGTGCCACCTGCGCCAGAAGTCCGTGACGGACACGGCGAGGTAGGGGCTGTTAAAATTCTCCGGCAGCCGGATGCCGAAGCACAGGCTCAGCCCCAGCGCCATATCGGTGTAGCCGGAAAAATCAAAATACAGCTGCATCGCGTAGCAGACCGCGCCCGTCCAGGCATAGACCGGCGTGAGGCTCGCGGCAGGAAGCCCGAAGGCGTCCTTTGCCACCGCGCCCGCCGCGGCGGACAGCAGCACCTTTTTGCCCAGCCCCAGAATCAGCCGCGAAACGCCCTCGTCCGGCAGCGCCGCGTCCTGCGCGCAGGTGTCCAGCTGCGCAGAAAAATCGCCGTACCGGCAGAGCGGTCCTTGCGCCGCCTTCGGAAAATAGAGCGCGTAGAGAAAAAAGCGGGAAAGCCGCGTTTCCGCCGGAATTCTTCCGTGATACACATCCGCCAGATACGAAATCAGCAGAAACGTCAGAAAGGAAACGCCCACCGGTGCCGGAAGAATCGAAACTTTCGGCAGCTGCAGCGTTTGCAGAAGGAAGTTCGTATATTTGAAATAGCAAAGAAGCCCCGCGGCAAATACAATGCCCAGGGCAAGGATGCGTTTTTTGCGCGCCGGATTGCCTGTGCGGCTGAGCGCTCTCCCGAACCAAAACGCCGCGAGAGTCTCAGCCGCCGCAGCCAGCAGCCCCGGAAGCCCCGACGCCGCGCAGAACAGCACGCTCAGCGCCAGCAGCAGCGCATTGCGTGCATGCGGACGGTTCCTCGTCAGCGCTGCGCAGACGAGCGCCGCCGGCAGAAGCGCAAAGAGAAACGTAAAATCCGTCAGCTGCATGTCAGTGCTTTTTGGGGTGCTTCGGCTTTAACGGGCGCTTGTTGCCGTGATCATCTACAAGATAGGTGTTATCGAGCTGTGCGTGCAGATTCTGCCGGAAGGCGGCGAGATATTCCTGCCGCAGCCGGTCGCGCTCGATCAGTTCTTCTTCCGTCAGCCCCTCGGTCTTTGCCTTGTGGGCAAGCTCGTTGATGCGCTCGACGCGGGATTTTTCCATATTCACTCACTCCTTAGAGAAATCTTGAAATTTCGATGCTGATGCGCCCTTTTTTCGTATTGCCGCCGACCCTTTCCAGCCGCAGCTTCCCAAGTCCCCGGACAGACACAAGGTCCCCCTCGCAGACCTGCTTGTCGCCCTTCATACAGGGAAGATAGTTGAGCTCCGCCTTCCCCGCCGCCACATAATCCGCCGCCTTGCCGCGGGAAATCGAAAAGCCGGAGGAAATGATGCCGTCCAGACGCAAGGACGGTACGGTGTCGCGGACGGTTTTGACCGCCTGCTGCGGAAGCTGAAGCTCTGCCAGCGGAATTTTCTGCACATGGAGCTTCGTCCGCCCGGCTTGCTCCAGATTTTGCAGCACATAGGGAAGAATTTCCCGCAGCACAAGAAAATCGCATGAGCCGGCTGCCACATAAATATCACCCACGGTCTCGCGCTTGATGCCGCTTCCCATGAGGCTGCCGAGAAAATCGCGGTGCGTCAGCCGGTCCTGCTCATAAAAAGACGCGCGCACCGCGGCAACGGGACCGTCCTCAGAATACAGCCAGCTCTCGTCCAGATACTCCGGCAGATAGCAGCAGACCTCGCGCTCGGAAAGCGCCGCGCCGCCGAAGAACAAAAATTCCTCGCCCCGCAGCAGCTCCTGCATGAGCATCTGCTCGCGTTTGGACAAAAAGCAGGAGCTTGCCGGAACGTTTCGCTGCGCCGCCGTGGTGATGCGCTCATACACGCGCGCCAGCAGCACCTCGTCTTCCCTTGTCTGCGCCAGACGCGCGATTTTTTCCCGCCGGTCCATTTGCTCACCTCGTTTTTTTGCATATTGTAGCAGGCGCGTGAAAAAAAAGCAATCCTGCCCTTGGGGCTCTGAATTTCCTCTTTGCAAAACCTGTTTTTTCGTTTATACTAAAAAGAAAATTCCACCCGAACATCAACCAGACCACAGTAAGAGGATTTGTCTATGAAAGTACTCATTATCGGCGGCGGCGCAAGCGGCATGATGGCGGCGCTCTCCGCGCTGGAAAACCCGGACAATTCGGTTACGCTCCTCGAGCGGCAGAGCCGCGTCGGCAAAAAGCTTCTCGCCACCGGCAACGGCAGATGCAATCTCACCAACCGCAATATCCGGCTCACGCACTACCACGGGCAGCAGCCGGACTTTGCGCGCTTCGCGCTGGAAAGCTTCTACGTCGGACGGACGCTCGCGTTCTTTGAGCGGCTCGGTCTTCTGACCGTTACCGAGGATTCCGGCAAGGTCTATCCCCTGTCCGATCAGGCGTCGAGCGTACTCGATGTGCTGCGCTTTGCACTGGACGCGCGGGGCGCGAACGTCGTGACCAGCTGCGATATCATCGAGGTCAAGCATAAGGCAAGAGGCTATGAGGCGCTTTCCGCCATCGGAGAAAAATACTTCGGCGACAAGCTGATCCTTGCCTGCGGCGGCGCGGCGGGCAAAAAGCTCGGCGGCAGCAGGTCGGGCTACCATCTTCTCTCGCAGCTCGGTCACAGCTGCACAGAGCTTTTCCCGAGCCTCACGCAGATCAAAACGGACCCGACCTACGTCAAAGCCCTCAAGGGTGTGCGCGCCGACGCGCATGTCAGACTCCGCAGGAACGGGCAGACCGTGCAGGACAGCTTCGGCGAGGTGCAGTTCACGGACTTCGGGCTCAGCGGACCAGAGGCATTCACCCTCTCTCGCGCAGCGGCAACCGGCGGGGAGCATCAGGAGCTGGCGCTGGACTTTTTCCGCGAGTATGGCGAGAGTGTACTTCTGGACATGCTCCAGGAAAAGCGCGCCAATCTTCCGGCGCTCGCCGCCGAGGATCTGTTTTCCGGGATGCTCCAATCGCGGCTTGGCAGGATGATCGTCAAGCGCGCAGGTCTTAAATATCAGACGCCGCTGCAAAGCCTGACGGATGAGCAGCTGCTCACCTGTGTCAAAATTGCCAAATGGTTCACCCTCGCGGTCGAGGGCGTCATGGGCTTTGACAGCGCGCAGGTAACGGCCGGCGGCGTCCCGACGCGCGAGTTTGACGCAAGGACGCTGGAGAGCACCATCAGCCCCGGTCTTTTCGTCTGCGGCGAGGTGCTGGACATCGACGGCGACTGCGGCGGATTCAACCTGCAGTGGGCATGGTCTTCGGGCTACCTTGCAGGGCGGCTCGGGGAAGGAGACTGACCATGATTCGCATCCGGGACATTTCCCTGCCCCCGCAGCAGGACATGGCGCAGCTGGTCTTTGCCGCGGCACGGCAGCTGCGCATCGACCACACGCAGATCAAGCGGCTCGATATCAAAAAGCGTTCGGTCGACGCGCGGAAGAAAAACGACGTGCGCCTGATCTACACCGTAGACGTGCTGGTCAAGGGGCGCGAGGATAAGATCCTGAAAATGGCGCACAACCCGAAGGCATCGATCGCGCAGGACAGCTTCTATGAGCCGCCGAAGCCGGACCATCTTCCCGCGCAGCGCCCCGTCGTTGTGGGCTTCGGTCCGGCCGGTATGTTCTGCGCGCTGGTTCTGGCGCGCGCGGGCTGCAAGCCGATTGTTTTAGAGCGCGGGCAGGACGCAAAGACGCGCCGGATGCTCGTGCAGCGCTTCTGGGAAACAGGGACGCTCGATCCCTCCTGCAACGTACAGTTTGGCGAAGGCGGCGCAGGCACGTTCTCCGACGGCAAGCTCAACACCGGCGTCAACAATCCCAGAAACTACTGGGTTCTGGAGCAGTTTGCGGACGCAGGCGCGGGCGCGGAGATTTTATTTGACGCAAAGCCGCACATCGGAACGGACGTCCTGGTAAACGTCGTGCAGAATCTGCGCGAGGAAATTCTCGCGCTCGGCGGCGAGGTTCTTTTCGGTGCAAAGCTCACGGACATCGTGCTGCAAGGCGGCGCGGTCTGCGGCGTGCGCTATGAGAATCCATCCGGCGAGCAGGCGCTTTCCTGCCGGCATCTCGTTCTCGCGCCCGGTCACAGCGCCAGAGACACCTTCCGCATGCTCGATACGCTCGGCGTTCCCATGCAGCCGAAGGCGTTTTCGATGGGTGTTCGCATCGAGCATCTGCAGAAAACCATCAACGAAGCGCAGTACGGCGCGTTTGCGGACAATCCGGCGCTCGGCGCGGCGGACTACAAGCTCAATGTCCGGCTCCCGGACGGCACAAGCGCATACACCTTCTGCATGTGCCCGGGCGGCTATGTCGTCGCGGCAGCGTCGGAAGAAGGCGGCGTCGTGACCAACGGCATGAGCAACTGCGCCCGCGACGGAGAAAACGCCAATGCGGCGCTTCTGGTCACGCTCACGCCGGAAGATTTTCCGGATAAAAGTACGCTCGGCGGTGTTTTGTATCAGCAACAGCTTGAGCGCGCAGCGTTCGAAGCCGGCGGAAAAAACTATCACGCGCCCGCGCAGCTGGCGGGCGATTTTCTGGCGCATAGACCGAGTACCGCGCTTGGCAGCGTCACGCCGACCTATCGCCCCGGCGTGACGCTCTGCGAGCTGCACGACGTGCTGCCTGAGCGTATCACAGGCGTTCTGGAGCGCGCGCTGCCCGAGCTTGGCAAGCGGCTTCGCGGCTTTGACAACCCCGACGCCGTCCTGACCGCGCCGGAAACCAGAAGCTCGTCTCCCGTGCGCATCGTGCGCGGAGAAAACCGGCAGTCTGAGATTGCGGGACTCTATCCCTGCGGCGAAGGCGCGGGCTACGCAGGCGGCATCATGTCCGCCGCCGTCGACGGCATTCTGACCGCCGAGGCAATTCTGAACGCATAAAAAGAACCGGGGTGGCAGGTCCATCCCGGTTCTTGTATCAGAAGTCGTGCCTCGCGCCGCCGTCTGCGCCGATTGCCTCATAGATTTTGACGATTGTTTCGATTTTCCCGAAGCACTCCGCATCCGGCGTTTCCTCGTCCAGCACACGCCGGATGGCGCAGAGCGCCCCAAAGCAGCGCTCGCGCAAAAGCGCCTGCATTGCCGCTTCGGAAAT
>CALERM010000082.1 GCA_937907715.1 uncultured Clostridia bacterium | reverse complement strand
GAACCGTCTCGCACTCGGACAGAATCGCACCCTTGTTCAGAACGCCGTCCATATATTTTTCAATATCCGGCGCGATGGTAAAGCGCTTGCCCGCAAAATCGGACGCTGCGCACGGACCGAAGCTCAGGTATTCGTCTCCCGTCCAGTACTTCATGTTGTGCCGGCAGATATAGCCGTCCTTCGCAAAATTCGAAATCTCGTACTGGTGGTAGCCGAACTGTTCGAGCGTCTCGACTGCATAGAAATACATGTCCGCCTGCGCGTCGTCGTCCGGAAGATTGGCGCAGGCGCGGTACTCGTAGAGCTTCGTACCCGGCTCAACCTTGAGCCCGTAGCAGGAAATATGGTCCGCCTTGAGATCGATCACATTGCGGAGCGTCTGCATCCACTGCTCGCGCGTCTGATTGGGAAGCCCGAACATCAGATCGACCGAGACGTTGTTGAAGCCCGCCCGGCGCGCCATCGAGACCGCCTGCTGCGCCTGCTTGTAATTATGCGGTCTTCCCAAAGCCTTCAGCTGCTCGTCGATGTCCGACTGCACGCCGATGGAAATGCGGTTGACGCCAGCCCGGCGCAGCTGCGTCAGCATCGGCAGCGTCACGGAGTCCGGATTTGCCTCCAGCGTGACCTCCGCGTCGCGGCTGACGTCGAAGCGCCGGTCAATCTCTGCGAAAATCCGGCTCAGACCCGTAGCGCCAAAGAACGACGGCGTGCCGCCGCCAAAGTAGACGGTGTCGACCTCGTAGCCCACGGCGCAGGGCGCGGACTCACGGATGTGCGCGATCACTGCGTCGAGATAGCGCGTCATCAGCTCCTTGCTGCGCGCGCCGGGGATGGAGTAGAAATCGCAGTATTCGCATTTGCTGCGGCAAAAGGGAATGTGGACGTAGATGCCGAGACTCTTTTTCCGGCTTTCCACGATCGGAGCGCCGCCCACCGCGCGGTTTTTCTTATTCATCATCGAGCTTCAACACCGCCATGAACGCCTCCGACGGCACGGACACCGTGCCGAACGTGCGCATGCGCTTTTTGCCTTCCTTCTGTTTTTCCAGCAGCTTCTTCTTTCGCGTGATATCGCCGCCGTAGCACTTTGCCAGAACATCCTTGCGCAGCGCCTTGATCGTCTCGCGGGCAATGATCTTGCCGCCGACCGCCGCCTGCACCGGGATTTCAAACATCTGGCGCGGAATATTGTCTTTGAGCTTCTCGCAGATCTTGCGCGCTCTGGCATAGGCGTTGTCCGCAAAGAGGATGAAGCTCAGCGCGTCGACCACCTCGCCGTTGAGCAGAATGTCAAGCTTGACCAGCTTTGACGGGCGGTAGCCTTCGAGCTCATAGTCCAGAGATCCGTAGCCGCGGGTGCGGGACTTGAGCGCGTCAAAAAAGTCGTAGATGATCTCGTTGAGCGGCATCGAATAGTGCAGCTCCACGCGCGTGGTGTCGAGATATTTCATGTCCTTGAATTCACCGCGCCGGTTGGTGCACAGGTCCATGATCGCGCCCACATACTCCGGCGGCGCAATCAGGTTCACCTTCGCATACGGCTCTCTTGCCTCGGCGATTTCTGCCGGGTCCGGGTAGTTGAGCGGCGTGTAAACCTCCAGCTCCGTGCCGTCGGTCTTCGTGATCTGATAGACGACGTTGGGCGCGGTCGTAATGAGATCGAGGTTGTACTCGCGCTCAAGCCGCTCGAGGATAATCTCCATGTGAAGCAGCCCCAGGAAGCCGCAGCGGAAGCCAAAGCCGAGGGCAATCGAGTTTTCCTGCGTGTAGGACATGGAAGCGTCGTTGAGCTTGAGCTTTTCCAGCGCGTCGCGCAGGTCCTGATATTTGGAGCCGTCCGCCGGATAGACGCCGGAGAAGACCATCGGCAGCGCTTCCTTGTAGCCGGGCAGCGCCGAAGCCGCCGGGTTTTCCAATCCCGTGATCGTATCGCCCACGCGCGTATCGGAGACGGTCTTAATAGACGCCGTCAGATACCCGACCTCGCCCGCACCGAGCGCCTGCGCCGGGCGCATGCCCAGAGGATGCAGGTAGCCGACCTCGACGACCTTGTAGACCGCGCCGGTGGACATCATTTTGATGTCCATGCCGGGCGTGACGACGCCGTTGACCACGCGCATGTAGACAATCGCGCCGCGGTAGGAGTCGTACTGGCTGTCGAAAATCAGGCACTGCAAGGGAGCCTCGCGGTCGCCCTTCGGCGCAGGAACATCTTTGACGATCATCTCCAGCACCGCGTGGATGTTGATGCCGTTTTTCGCCGAAATTTCGGGCGCGTCCATAGCAGGAAGCCCAATTACATCTTCAATCTCGCGCTTGACCTCCTCGGGTCTTGCCGCGGGCAGGTCGATCT
>CALERM010000081.1 GCA_937907715.1 uncultured Clostridia bacterium | reverse complement strand
CTGCGCCGTGCCATTTTTTCTTGAAATACGTCAGTATTCCTGCGAAAAAATGTCTTGCTCAGCGCGAAAATTCCTCGCTGCCGGTCACATCGGGAGTTTTCAGATACACCCTAAAAAATCCGGAACGCGGTGCGTTCCGGATTTTTTACTGCTCAGTTTTAGTTGTTTTCCAATGCCCAGAGCATCTTCGCAACCTCGGCGCGCGTGACCTTGCCGGTCGGGTTCAGCTTGCCGTTCGAGCCGCCGATGATCCTGCGGTCGACCATCGCGGAAAGAGAAGCTTTCGCCCAGTCGGCGATCTTTGCTGCGTCCGAGAAGCCGGTCAGGCTGCTGCTTCCGCCGTCCGTGAGATTCTGGGAGCGGGCGAGAATGACCATTGCCTCCTGCCGCGTGATGGTCGCGGTGGGATTGGCGTAGAGCTTGCCGTTTTCACTCGAACCGCCCAGATAGCCGAGGCTGTATGCTGCCTTTACGGCGTCCAGCGCCCAGGAACCGATTTTGCCGGTATCGGCAAACGGAAGCGAGGCGGAGCTGTAATTGCCAAGGTCGGTTCCGAGATAGCGCATAAGTGCAACGATGAATTCCTGCCGGGTCATGGAATCATCCGGGCGGTAGAGAAGCTTGCCGTCCTTGCCGGTCGAGCCGGTGAGCGTGCCTTCAAAGTAGAGGTCGTTGATATAGGTTTCCGCCCAGTGCCCCTTCGTGTCGGAGAACGGATTCGTCGGGCTGACGGTGACGGGGATGGAGGCGGTCGTTTCGCCGTAGGAGACCTCGATGGCGCCCTCAGTCAGCTTTGTAACCTTTGCGCTTGTAAATTTGCCGCTTTCCGTGATCGTGCCGATGCCGCCCGTGACCTCCCAGGTGAAGCTGTCCGGTGCGCTGAGAACCGCGTTTCCGTAATACGTCGCGCCCGCGCTCAGCTGTACGTCGGTCTCTGCCGGAGTGTGGAGCGTCTTGAGTCTGATCTTGCCGTCTTCCTTATAAATGCTGATGTCCGTGACCTGCTGGAGAATGGACACCGTGGCACGGGCGGACATGCCGTCTGCCTTTGCGCTGACGACAGCGTCGGAAATACCGCCGTTAAATGAGGACGTGTCCAGCACCAGCTTGCCCTCGCCGACGGCGCCGAAATTGGTCGACCAGCTGATGCTGCCCGGAACATCCGTTGCCGCATAATTGCGGTCGGCTGCCTTCAGG
Organism: uncultured Clostridia bacterium; assembly: GCA_937907715.1. Taxonomy (GTDB): domain Bacteria; phylum Bacillota; class Clostridia; order Oscillospirales; family Oscillospiraceae; genus CAG-170. The sequence goes on along the minus strand of CALERM010000081.1, from coordinate 28,388 downwards.
GCAAAATTGACCGTCGCACCGGGCAGCGCGTAGCTGTGCGCGGGGTAGAGGAACAGATGGTCTGCTTCTTCCGCCTGCGTTTTTTCACGCACAAGGAAAATGAAGTTGGCGCACGCGCGCATCGACCCGTCCGTGGGGGAGTTTGCCGTGGCGCATTTGTCATAGCCCGGATACTGCACGCCGACCATCGTTGAGCCGCCGCCGTCCAGATTGAGCGCGGTTTCGCAGCCGAGCGACTCCATCCTATCTGCAAGATCGTACAGGTCCATGCCGGCAGAATTGGCAGATTCGTCTGCGGTATAAATGACGACGGTGCCGTCCGGTTTGATACCGATGGCGGTTCTGGCGCGCTGCTCATTCTTCGTGTCGAGCGAGAAGTTTTCCAGCGCGATTTCGTCTTCCACCAGAAGGTCTCCGCCGCCGCAGGCATAGGCAACATCCTCCCACTCGTCCGCGCAGCGAACCGAAATGGTGATGCGGTCTCCGATCTGAAATGCCTTCATGCTGGCAAGGACGCTTGCGTAGCTCGTCTTTTCTGCAATCGAGAGGACGAAGCCGCCCGCAGGAATGGTGCAGGATGCGGTGCTTTCCGCGATTTTCGTAATCTCCAGCGTCATTTCGCCCGAAAGCGTCAGTTCACGCTCGCTTCCCGAGACGGGCTTGAGAACGAGATTGTAGGCAGAGACGGTATTTTTCGTCGCCGTGTCATAATCGCGCGAGTAAAGCCCGATGCCGTTGGCAGTTGTGAGGACCTTATTATAGAAGATCTCCGTACCGCTGAACGCGCCGCCTGTCAGCAGCACATGTGCGTCAGGGCTTCCGATGATGGCGCTTCCGTCTTTGAAAAAGCCGACGGAATTGATATTGCCGCTCGTGCGCAGCACGCCGTCTGTGACGATAAAGCCGTAGGGAATGCCGGTCGACATGTCAAAGAACGAGCCGTTCACACCGGCGACCAGACTCAGGTTCTGATCGTCCAGATACGCTGCGATTTTGCTCATGGTGCTTCTGCCGTAGAGTGTTGATCCGTAGATCACCATCGGACGCACATCGCCGCCGGGCTGATATGTAAGCGCGTGCTGCTGCAGCAGGTTTTTGGGACCTTCCGCCGTTTCCTCCGCGTGCGTCAATTCGATGAGACTGACATTGTCGGCAAGCGGCGTGGTCCATTTCAGGACCTCCTCGCGCGTCACGGCGCCGGCGGCTGCGGTAAACAGCCCCACCGTCAGACAAAGCGCCAGCGCGCAGGCAATCATTCGTTTCATAGGCATCCTCCTCATTCCAATCCGTACAGATATCCGGCAGGCAGACCGAAAGGCGGCTGCCCTCAGTTTTGTTTCTTAATTTTAACACATTGTCACTAAAATGTAAAGCATTGAACCGGGAAGACTAACCGGAAAAAGCTTCCGCCTGTCAAGATTTTTGCTTGACAAACAGACGAAAATTTAGTATGATACTCTGGCTGTAAAGAAAAAAGGTTGACAGTTCAGGAGGGACTCCATGAAGCAAGACGCGCTGCAGATGTCCCTGCTGTTTGATTATTACGGAGAGCTTCTGAGCAAGAAGCAGCGGATCTGCTTCGATCTGTACTACAATCAGGACCTCTCCCTGAGCGAAATTGCATCGGAGCTCGGCATCACGCGCCAGGGCGTCCACGATTCGCTCAGCCGGGCGGAAACGGCGCTCGGCGAGTTTGAGCGCGTCACCGGCTGCATCGCGCGCGACCGGCGCACGGCAAAGGCGCTGGAGGCAATCGCAGGTGCGTGCGAGCGGCTGCAATCGATTCCCGAGGCGCGCGGGGCAGTGCAGAGCATCCTGCTCGCAAGCGCAAGCATAAAGGAGTAACGTATGGCATTTGAAGGCTTGACCGAAAAGCTGTCTGCGGCGTTCAAAAAGCTGCGCGGCAAAGGGCGGCTCTCCGAGGCAGACGTCAAGGAGGCAATGCGCGAGATTCGTCTGGCGCTGCTGGAAGCCGACGTCAGCTACAAGGTCGTCAAGGACTTTATCAAAAAGACCACCGAGCGCGCCGTCGGCGCGGATGTGCTGGAGAGTCTGACCCCTGCGCAGATGATCGTCAAGATTGTCAACGAGGAGCTGACGGCCCTCATGGGCAGCGACAACCAGAAAATCCACATGGCGTCCCAGCCGCCGACCATCGTGATGCTGGTGGGTCTGCAGGGCGCGGGCAAAACGACCAACGGTGCAAAGCTGGCGGGGCTTTTCAAAAAGCAGAACAAAAATCCGCTGCTCGTCGCCTGCGACATTTACCGTCCCGCCGCCATTAAGCAGCTGCAGGTCGTCGGTTCTCAGCTTGATATTCCCGTTTTTGAAATGGGGCAGACAAACCCGGTCGACATCGCAAAGGCTGCCGTCGCCCACGCCATCCGGCACGGAAACGACATGGTCTTCCTTGATACTGCCGGCCGGCTGCACGTCGACGAGGCGCTGATGGACGAGCTCAAGGCGATCAAGGCGGCGGTGAAGCCGAACGAGATTCTGCTTGTCGTCGACGCAATGACCGGTCAGGACGCGGTAAACGCCGCGCAGACCTTCAACGAATATCTCGACATCGACGGCGTGATGCTCTCAAAGCTCGACGGCGATGCAAGAGGCGGCGCGGCGCTGTCGGTCAAGGCGGTGACCGGAAAGCCCATCAAGTTCATCGGTACGGGCGAAAAGCTTGACCAGATCGAGCCGTTCCACCCCGGGCGCATGGCGTCGAGAATCCTCGGCATGGGAGATGTACTGACGCTCATTGAAAAGGCAGAGGCTGCGTTCGACGCGAAAAAGGCAGCCGAGCTGGAGCAGAAGCTCAAGTCCAACAAATTTACGCTTGCCGATTTCTATGATCAGCTGGTTCAGCTCAAGGGCATGGGAAGCCTGCAGGACATCGCAGGCATGGTTCCCGGCATGAACGCGGGCGCGCTCAAAAATACGCAGCTCGATGAAAAGGCGCTCACGCGCACCGAAGCGATCATCCAGTCCATGACGCCCTACGAACGGGAGAATCCGTCGGTGCTCAACCACAGCCGCAAGCGCCGCATTGCTGCGGGCGCAGGCGTGAAGGTCGAGCAGATCAATCAGCTTTTAAAGCAGTTCGACATGATGAATCAGATGGTCAGGCAATTCTCCGGTCCCGGCGCGTCCAAAAAGATGAAGCGCATGGGCAAATTCGGCGGCATGGGCGGCTTCCCCGGCGGCTTCCCTGGCATGTAACACATCGTTTCAGCTAAGTTTAGCATAGCTTTACGAATAAAAGAACAAAGAAATTTTGGAGGAAATATCTCATGGTTAAGATCAGACTCAGAAGAATGGGCGCTAAGAAGGCTCCGTACTACCGCATCGTTGTCGCCGACTCCCGCTTCCCGCGCGACGGCCGCTGCATCGAAGAGATCGGCACGTATGATCCCAAGGCAGAAGCTGCGATCACTGTCGACGCGGAGAAGGCAAAGCAGTGGATCAAGAACGGCGCTCAGCCCACCGATACGGTTCGCGGACTTCTGAAAAAGGCAAACGTGCTGTAAGGGCCTGGAGTGGCTGCTATGAAGGAACTTTTGCTGTATATGGCAAAAAACCTCGTCGATAACCCCGACAGCGTGAGCGTCACCGAGATCGAAGGCGAGACCACTGTTCTTGAACTTCGTGTCGCGCCAGAGGATATGGGCAAGCTTATTGGTCGTCAGGGCCGTATCGCCAAGGAAATCCGCACCATCGTCAAGTCCGTCGCCCAGCGCAGCGGACAGAAGGTGTCGGTAGAAATCGTCGACTGACGCAAGTCCCGGAGAAGGCATTCCCTTTTCCGGGATTTTTTTTGTAATTGTGGGAGTATATCAAAATCTATATATTGGATTATCTGTCCGTTTCTGTCCGAATTTGTCGAATGGCTCATAAGGTGTCATATCATAATAAGGTGTTGTTTGAAAGGTGGGTCCATGATATGACAAAAACAGAACGGACGATTTATGCGCTGGTTGGACCGACCCGCTACAATACGCTTCCGTTCAGCATGGCAATCGACCTTGCCATGGAGCTGCTGTTTGCGCAGAATATTGCGATGGACGATATTCGCGTGACGCGTGATATTTATACGCCCGTGGCAAAGCAGCTCGGGAAAAACACTGCTGCCGTCAGCCGCCAGATCGTCAGACTCTGCAACCTCTGCTGGGACGCGATGCTGGAAGCGGGCGAGGTAGAGCAGTATCTCGGAAAGCCCATCCGCGACCTGCGCGCGCCGAACGAGATAATCTTTTATCTGGCGTTTCTGGTGCATTTTGACAAGCCCTTCTACCACGTTGTGCAGCATGTGCCGACGCTGCTGTTCTGAGTTGAGAATATGGACGCACTGCGGCGGCTGGTTTCTGAAACCGGTCGCCGCTTTTCGTCAAAACCAACAAGTTTTACATGCGATTTTTGCGAAAGCTTACACGGAACGCCTCTTGACTTTATGCATTTAAAGCAGTATACTGCAAAAGTAATCCAGAACGTCCGCAGGACAGAAAGGAGCACGGCAATGATGCTTTCCGGAAGCTATTATGATATTGCGACGGCGCGATTTTATGCGGGTCGTTATTTTGCCGTGCCTGTTTTTCCGTCACACGAAGCGTGAGTCGTTTTGGGAGTTATACCTGTAAACGAAGCGGTCTCGTCCTGACGGGCAGACCGCTTTTATTTTTGAGGAAACCCAGGGCGTTTCCGATTCTGAGCTTCCTTACCAAATGCAAAGGAGAAATGATTTATGAAAAAGCTGCTTGCCCTGCTGCTGTGCGCGGTGCTCTGCCTGAGCCTGGCTGCCTGCGCCTCCAACACTGCCACAACCACCACTGGAACCGCATCTACTGAGACAACTGCGGAAACGACCGCTGAAGAGACAGCTTCTTCTGAAGAAGCCTCCGAAACCGCCGAGCCCGCTGCCGATGCGAAGCAGTACGTCGTTGGCATCTGCCAGCTCGTCCAGCATGAGGCGCTCGATGCTGCCACCAACGGCTTTATGGATGCGCTCAACGAAGCGCTGCCCGGTCAGGTCACGTTTGATCTCAAGAACGCTTCCAATGACATTCCGACCTGCGGCACGATTGTCACCGGCTTCGTTGCCAGCAACGTTGATCTGATTCTTGCAAACGCAACGCCCGCGCTGCAGGCGGCTGCCACCGCGACGCAGACCATTCCGATTCTCGGCACCGCTGTTACCGAATACGGCGTTGCGCTGGACATCAAGGACTTCAATGGCACTGTCGGCGGCAACATCTCCGGTACGTCGGACCTTGCGCCGCTGGACCAGCAGGCTGACATGCTGCTCGAGCTGCTGCCAGAGGCACAGAACGTCGGCATTCTCTACTGCTCGGCAGAGGCAAACTCCGTCTATCAGGCGGACGTCGTGAAGGCTGCGCTGGAAGCAAAGGGCGTCAACGTCACGGTCTACACGTTTGCAGACTCCAACGATGTTGCGACCGTCACGCAGACCGCCTGCGCCGAAAATGACGCGCTCTACATCCCGACCGACAACACCGCCGCTTCCTGCACCGAGGCAATCAACAACGTCGCAGAGCCTGCCGGCGTCCCCATCGTCGCTGGCGAAGAGGGTATCTGCAAGGGCTGCGGCATCGCAACGCTCTCCATCGACTACTATGAGCTTGGCAAAACCACCGGCGCGATGGCTGCGAAAATTCTGACCGGCGAGGCAAACGTCTCCGAAATGCCGATTGAATACTACCAGAACCCCGTCAAGAAATACGACGCCGCCCGCTGCGAAGCGCTTGGCATCACCGTTCCTGCCGACTATGTCGCAATCGGCTGATCCGGAACAACACTGAAAGGAGATAAGCCCCCATGGAGCTTCTGACCTATCTGTCCTCGCTGAGCATACCGAACCTCTTCTCCCGCATGCCCGCTGCCGCTGCGCAGGGCATTATCTGGGGCATTATGGCTCTGGGCGTCTACATTACGTTCCGGCTTCTCAATGTCTCCGACCTGACGGTCGACGGCTCGTTTGCCACCGGCGGTGCAGTCACGGTCATGCTGCTTCTGCAGGGGCTTCCCGCCTGGGCGGCGCTGCTGCTTGCCGTGCTGGTCGGCATTCTGACCGGTCTTTGCACAGGTCTTCTTCACACAAAGTTCGGCATACCGGCAATTCTTGCCGGTATTCTGACGCAGTTTGCGCTGTACTCCATTAACCTTCGCATCATGGGTAAGGCGAACCAGACGGCGAGCATCAAAAACTTCGGCATGTTCTGGGAGACGAACGGCAAGGGCTTTCTGATGTCGTCTCTTTACGTGCCGCAGGCGCTGATTGCGGGTCTGCTTCTCTCGGCGGCGCTGGTTGCGCTTTTGTACTGGTACTTCGGCACCGAGCAGGGCAGCGCTATGCGCGCCACGGGCGCAAACCCCTCCATGAGCCGCGCGCAGGGCATCAACGTCAGCAACATGAAGCTGCTGGGGCTGGCGCTCTCGAACGGTCTGGTTGCACTGGCAGGCGGTCTTATGACCCAGTTCCAGGGCACGGCGGACGTGTCGATGGGCAGAGGTGCAATCGTCATCGGTCTGGCTGCCATCATCATCGGCGAGGTGCTGTGCGACGCGATTTTCCGCAAGGGCTGTAACTTCGCCGTGCGTCTTCTTTTCGTCGTCTTCGGCGGCGTGGTTTACTATGCGGTCATGGTCCTGATTCTCTGGCTCAAGCTTGACCCGAACGACCTCAAGCTCTTCACGGCGCTGATTGTCGCAATTTTCCTCGCCGTTCCGTATCTGCGCGAGCAGAGAAGAAGCTCGTTTGCAAGAAGCGCGAAAGGAGGCAGCCGCCATGCTTGAATTACAGTCGATTTCGAAAACGTTCCATCCCGGCACGGTTCACGCCAAGAAGGCGCTGCAGAATCTGAGTCTGAGCCTCAATGACGGCGATTTTGTCACCGTCATCGGCGGCAACGGCGCGGGCAAATCGACGCTCCTGAACGCCATTGCGGGCGTCTGGCCGGTCGACGAGGGACATATCCTCATTGACGGGGTGGACGTGACGGCGCTGCCGGAGTACAAGCGCGCAGCGTTCATCGGTCGTGTGTTCCAGGACCCGATGCTCGGCACCGCGCCCAACATGCAGATCGAGGAAAATCTGGCGCTGGCGCTGCGGCGCGGCAAAAAGCGCACGCTCAAATGGGGCGTGACGAAACAGGAGCGCGAGGACTACTATGACCGGCTGCACGCGCTGGGGCTGGGGCTTGAAAAGCGCATGACCGACAAGGTCGGGCTTCTGTCCGGCGGTCAGCGGCAGGCGCTGACGCTTCTGATGGCGTCGCTGCAGAAGCCGAAGCTGCTGCTTCTGGATGAGCACACCGCGGCGCTCGACCCGGCGACGGCGGCGAAGGTTCTGGAGCTGTCCGATCAGATCGTCGAGGAAAACGGTCTGACGGCGCTTATGATTACCCACAATATGAAAGACGCCATTACCCACGGAAACCGGCTGATCATGATGAACGAGGGACATATCATCCTCGACATTTCGGGAGAGGAAAAGAAGAAGCTGACGAAGAAGGATCTTCTCGACCGCTTTGCCGCGCTGGCAGGGCAGCAGGAAGAGACCGATGCCGTTTTACTTTCATAAAAAAACCAGCACCTTCAAAAAGAAGGTGCTGGTTTTTATGCGCGGCGCTCATTCATCCAGATCAACCTGGATGCCGTTGACCTCTACGCCGTCGTCGGCGCAGATGAGAAGATACTTGACCCCGCCGATGACGCGCGTCTGGACAAGGTCAGTGCGCTCGGGGTTGACCTGAATGGTCACGTCCGGCGTTTTGAGCTGGAACTTCTTTGCGTCAATCAGGTTCGCAGGGCTGAGCGCCGCATCGGCGCCGAAGTGCTGGTCAAACTCGACGTTGAATTTTGCAAGCTTCGCTTCCTCTACGCCGCAGCCGGAGAGCACCTCGGAAACCTCCTGCCGGCTCACGACAAGCGGCTCGTCGGATTTTAATTCCTTGTGCGCTTCGATATTCTGGCGCAGCTGCTCGTGGACCTTCTGCACCAGCGGCAGGCTGCATGCGTCCTCCAGAGACTGGCTGAGCAGTTCGCCGAACGACTCTTTTTGTGCGTTCGCAGGCTCGGGCGGGTCCAGCTTAAATAGCGCCTGCACCAGCTCCGGGTGATTGTTTTCAAGGCTATGGGAATAATACAGGCAGTTATAAAGATTCGTCCGTCTGCCGTCGAACGCCGGGAACAGAAAGCCCAGCTCCGGCGCGCCCACGGTGTAAGCGCCGCCCTGATTGTGAAATTCCTTCTCGTCCGCGATGTACCGCAGCGCCGCCTTGCCGGGCTTGACCGGGCAGATGGCGCACAGGACGTAGGAGAAGACCTCGCTGGAATCGTCCAGCTTCGCGCCGTCTTTTGCCTTGAAGGGCACGTCGTAGCGCTCGTGCGCCAGCAAAATCAGATAGTGGTCCTCCGATTGGAGCGCACCCGTGACGGTCTGACAGAACGTTTCGAGCGCAGCCTCGTCGTCAAGACCCGAGTCGCGCAGCGCCATGAGAAGGCGGTGCTCGTCGGAATCTGCGACCTGACTGGTTCTGAAGCTGAGGTCAATCAGGTTTTTGTCCTGTGTGCCGGACAGCACGCGGCGGAAGATGGCAAGGAAGCTCTCCTTGTCCTCCTGGCTCATGAGTGCGACCGACTGGCGGAAGGAGGACAGAACCTCGCCGCCGGAAGAGATGTAAAAGCCGCGCACGGCGGTCATATTGGTGCGATCCGGGCGAAGTCTTCGCCGCAGCTCGCCGATTTCTTTGGATGTCATACTCAAAAACTTCCTTCGTTTCAAAATGCGTGAGATGAGTATACCACAAATTTTCCCGCAATGCCACTACCGAAGTGCGCCTGCGTCTGCTAAAATGAAACGGGAACAAAAAGCCGACGAGCATCGTCCAACCCCCAAAACCGAAAGGAGAACGAGATGGAATACAACGACAATTCCTATTACCCCGGCGCGGACGCCGGCGACGAGCAGCCGAAGCCCCGGAAACCCAAAAGGCGCGGCATGTGGAAGCTGCTGTGGCTGATTCCGGTGGTCCTGCTTGCAGCAGGGCTGGCGATGGATTCCTTTTATACGCTCAAGGAGGACCAGTACGCGGTTCTGACCACCTTCGGCAAGCCTGCAACGGTTTCCGCCTCGGGCCTGCAGATGAAAATTCCGCTGGTGCAGCGGGTACAGCTGGTCTCGAAGTCCATTCAGGGCTTTCCGCTTGGCTATCGCACGGGAAGCAACGAGTCGGTGGACGAGGAGTCGCTGATGATCACGTATGACTATAACTTCGTGAATGTCGATTTTTATGTCGAGTACCGTGTGACGGACCCGGTCAAGTATCTCTACAATTCCAGCGACCCGGTCGGGATTCTCAAAATGCTCTGTCAGAGCTATATCCGCGACACCATCGGGCTTTACAACGTCGACAGCGTCATTACCACCGGCAAGAGTGAAATTCAGTCCGAGATCAAGCAGAAGGTTATGAACCGGCTCGAGCAGGAGGACCTCGGCATCCAGCTGACGAATCTGACCATTCAGGACGCCGAGCCGCCCACGCTCGAGGTGCAGCAGGCGTTCACCGCTGTGGAAACCGCGAAGCAGTCGGCGGATACGGCGGTCAACAACGCGAAAAAATATGCCAACGAGGTAACGCCCGCGGCGAGCGCCGATGCAGACCAGATCATCAAGCAGGCGGAGGCGTATCGCCAGAGCAAGATCAACGAAGCGGAAGGTCAGGCGGCGCGCTTTACGGAGCTGTTTGCCGAGTATCAGAACTATCCGCTCATCACCAAGCAGCGGCTGTTCTATGAGGCGATGGAGGAAATTCTGCCCGAGGTGAAGCTCTACGTCGTAGACGAGCAGACTGGCGTGCAGACGGCGCTGCCGCTTGAGCAGTTTGCAACCGTAAACGCAGGCACGGCGGAAGGAGGTGCGTCGAATTGAAAAAGACAGTCAAAATTATCGTTCCGGTTGTTCTGGTGCTGGCGCTGCTGGTCATTCTGGCGGGGAGCCTTGTCGTGACGCAGCCGGATGAGTATACGATCATCAAGCAGTTTGGCGCGGTTGTGAAAATCATCGACCAGCCCGGGCTGTCGTTCAAGACGCCCTTTGTCCAGTCGGCAAGCACGCTTCCCAAGACAGAGATGCTCTATGACCTGGCGGCAAGCGACGTCATTACGTCCGATAAAAAGTCGATGGTGGCAGACAGCTTTGTTCTCTGGAAGATCACGGACCCGCTCAAATTCATCCAGACCCTCTCCGGAAGCGTCGCTAACGCCGAAAGCCGCATCAACGCGGTGGTCTACAACAGCCTCAAAACCGTCATCAGCTCCATGAAGCAGGAGGCGGTCATTTCCGGGCGCGACGGTGAGCTGGCGGCGGCGATCATGGAAAACTTCGAGCAGAACTTTGACGACTACGGACTCACGGTCCTTGCCATCGAAACCAAGCGCATCGACCTGCCCGATGAAAACAAGGCGGCGGTCTATGAGCGCATGATCTCCGAGCGCGGCAACATCGCCGCGTCGTATGCCGCAGAGGGCGACGCCCAGGCAAAGCAGATCCGCAGCGAGGCGGACAAGTCCGTTGAGATTACCGTATCTGAGGCAAAGGCGCAGGCAGAGCGGATCAAAGCCGAGGGCGAGGCGGAGTACATGCGCATCTTGTCGCAGGCGTATGACACGCAGGAGGAAGCGGACTTCTATGAGTTCATGCGCGCGCTCGATATGGCGCGAAGCTCGCTCACGGGCGGCAACAAGACGCTGGTGCTCTCGTCCGATTCTCCGATTGCGCAGATTTTCAGCGGACAGTGGGGGACGGCGCAATGACGCTTTATCTGCAGGAGGAGCTGTTCTCACTCGACCATTTTGATATCTGGGACGAAGACGGAAACGTCAAATATCAGGTCGAGCGCGAACTGTTCCAGTTCGGGCGCAAGCTCGTCGTGGTCGACATGCAGGGGCGCGAGGTCTGCTTCGTGCAGCATATTCCGTTCTCGATTCCGTGCGCGTATGAGCTGGCGCTTCCCGGCGGAAGCGTGCGGCTCGACCGGCAGTTTTCGTTCTTCACGCAGCAGTATTCCATCGACCAGCTCGGTTGGGACGTCTCGGGAAGCTTCTGGAATCTGGATTTTTCCATCGTGCAGGCGGGAAGAACCGTGGCGACGATTGAAAAGGCGTTTCCGGCATTCCACGACCGCTACCGGCTGGAAATCGAAAACCCAAAGGACGAGCTGACTGCGCTGTGCGTCGTGCTTGCCATCGACGTGGAGGCAGAGCGGCACAAGTAACCCATACATCACAGCCCCCGGCAGATTTCTCTGCCGGGGGAATTTACTTTCCCCGCGAAATCCTGTAAAATAAAGAAAAACGCGCGCGGCGCAACGAAAGGAAGACGCTTTATGAAACAGGCGCACATTTGTCTCGACGAGACGCTCGGCATCCGCTATGCCATTCTCCCCGGCGATCCGGCGCGGCTCGACCGCATTGCAAAGGAGCTTACGGACGTGCAGGAGCTGGCGTATAACCGCGAGTTCCGCAGTCTGCGCGGCAGATATAAGGGGGTAGACGTGCTGGCGCTGTCGACCGGCATCGGCGGAAGCTCGGCAGGCATCGCGGTCGAGGAGCTTCACAACATCGGCGTCAGCGCGGCAATCCGCATCGGCTCGTGCGGCGCGCTGCAAAAGGGGATTGGGCTGGGCGAGCTGATTCTGGTCTCCGGCGCGGTGCGCGACGACGGCGCGTCGAAGGCATATGTGCCAGCGATCTTCCCGGCGGTGGCAGACTTTGCGCTGTATGGCTGCTGCAAGGAGGCGGCAAAACGTGTCGGCGCGGTGACGCACGAGGGCATCTGCCACAGTCACGAGAGCTTCTACCATGAGGAAAACGAAAAAGAAAGCGCGTACTGGTCCGGCAAGGGCGTTCTGGGCGCGGATATGGAGACGGCGGCGCTTTTCACCATCGGCAGGCTTCGCGGCATGAAGACCGCGTCGATTCTCAATAACGTCGTTCTTTACGGCGAGGATACTGCCGACGCCATCGGAGACTACGCAGGCGGCGAGAGCGCTACGGCAAGGGGCGAGCGTCTGGAGATTTTAACGGCGCTGGAGGCGTTTTCGCTTCTGGAAAAGGGGGAGCGGGCATGAGAAAGCTTCTTCTGATTGACTGCTGCATCCGAAAAGAGCAGTCACAGACAAAGCGTCTGATGGAAGCGTTTATGCAGGCTGCACCGGCGGACTGCGCGGTCGAGCGGCTTGTGCTGACGGAAGAAAACCTCGCGCCGCTCACAGGAGACTATTTTGACCAGCGGCAGCGGCTTCTGGAGAGAAACGATTACTCCCACCCGCGCTTCCGGTATGCCAGGCAGTTTGCGCAGGCGGACATTGTCGTGATTGCCGCGCCGTTCTGGGATCTGGCGTTTCCGGCGCTGCTGAAAATTTACATCGAGCAGGTGAGCGTAGACGGCATCACCTTTGGAGCAAATGAAGAGGGACTCGTTGGGTTGTGCCGCGGCACCGATCTGGTGTTTCTCACGACACGCGGCGGGTTCTATACGGAAGACCCGCTCGAGATGGGAAGCCGGTATCTGGACGCGCTTCACACGTTCTTTGGCTTCGACCGCTACCACTGCGTCGCCGCCGACGGCATGAATGTGGCGGGCTTCGACGCTGAAAGCTCCCTGCAAAAAGCCTGCACGCAGGCACAGGCGCTTGCCGCCGCGCTTTGAAACAAAAAACGAGCCTGCCGGTCTCAGACCGGCAGGCTTTTGCATGCTCAGATGGTTTTGATGCAGTCCTTTACGATGGCGATGAAGCGGTCACGGTCGACACCGAGAACCACCAGCGCGTTTTTGGTTTCAAACTGCTTGTCGCTGTAGAGGTCGGTCACGGTCTTGCCGCGTGTAATCGAGCCGCGCGTTTCCACATACACGCCCGCTTCCTCCGCGCGGAACAGCTCCGGATGCGCCAGATACATGACCGGGCACGCATCGTGCATCGCGACGCCCGCAAAGCCGATGGGCTGTAAGAACGACCACGCCTTTTGCAGGCATGCCTTTGTGAAAACACCGGCGGGTGTGCCGGTGGCGGCAAGCTCGTCCCAGTCCGCAGGAGTAAGCACCGCCTGCAGCGTCACATCCAGCCCGCACATGACAATCGGAACGCCGGACTTGAAGACGATCTGCGCCGCGTCGGGGTCTGCGTAGATGTTGAACTCCGCCGCGGCAGTCACATTTCCGCCGACTGCCGCGCCGCCCATGATGAGGATGGTAGAAAGAAGCGTCCTGAGGTCCGGATATTTGGTCAGCGCGATGGCGACGTTTGTCAGAGGACCCACGGCAATAAGCCGAAGCTCGCCCGGATGCTGCTTCGCGCAAGCATACAGCGCATCCCACGCAGGCGTATCGTTCATGACCGCGTCTTCGGGCAGCGGAAGCTCCACGTCGCCCAGTCCGTTTTCTCCGTGAAATGCGGCGGCATACTGCGGCTCGACGAGCAGCGGACGGTCTGCGCCCTTGTAGACGGGATAGTGGGTCTTCATGAGCCCATTCATGCGGTGCGCGTTCGGGAAGGTAGCCGAGAGCGGCGCGTTGCCGCTGACGGTCGAGATGGCAAGAAGATCCATTTCGGCAAGCGCGTGCGCGGTCATGATTGCAATTGCGTCGTCCACGCCGACGTCGCAGTCCAGCCAGACAGGAAATTTTTTCATTTCGCGCCCTCCCCATAAAATTTCATTGACTCGACCAGCCGGTCGGCAAACGCCTTGCGGTCGACGTCCAGAAGCACCTGCGCGTTCGGCGCCTTGCCGGAAAGACCGAGTTGGTCTGCCACCGTGCAGCCGCGGCAGTATTCGCCCTGCGTCTCGATTTCAACGTGCATGGGCTTGATCGTAAAGACCTCCGGAGAAATAAGCGCCATCACCGCGCACGGATCGTGCATGGGCGCGCCTTCGTAGCCGATGGACTTGTGGAAAATATAGAAAAATTCCAGCCACTGCGCGACGATACCGCTCACGGGATTTCCCAATGCGCGGATGCGCTCGAAGTCCTCGGGCATAATAAGCGCCTTTTCCGTCACGTCGAGCCCTGCCATGAGAATCGGAATGCCGGATGCAAAGACGATCTTTGCCGCCTCGGGGTCTACGAGAATGTTGAATTCCGCTGCGGGCGTCCAGTTGCCGTAGGCGATGCCGCCGCCCATGAGGGAGATTTGCTTGATTTTCGGCTTCAGATCCGGGTGCGCCAGCAAAAGCGCCGCCACATTGGTCTCGGGACCTGTGGGAATGATTGTGACCGGCTCCGGCGACTCGCGCAGGACCTTCGCCATCAGCTCGACCGCGCCAAGGGAAGAAAGCTTCATCGAAGGCTCGGGAAGCGCCGGACCGTCGAGCCCGGACTCTCCGTGGACCGACGGCGCGTTCATGACGTCGTTCGTCAGAGGATGGGGGCAGCCCTCGGCGATGGGGGCGTCGATGCCAAGCAGCGTACACACGCGAAGCGCGTTGTAGGTGGTTTTTTCGATGCCGACGTTACCGCTGCACGAGGTCACGGCAAGAATGTCAAACCGACCGCTGCCCTGCGCCAGAGTCCAGGCGATGGCGTCGTCATGACCGGGGTCGCCGTCTAAAATGACGGGAATTTTTTTGAGTTCAGACATAGTACCTCCAATTAAAACGCGCCCGCCCGGACGGGCGGGCGCTATCCTATCGAAAGAGCAAAGCTTTCTTTATAATTGCGACGCTGCGTGCTGCTTTTTGATGCGGCTTCTGCGGACGAGCGAGAAGACGACCAGACCGATGATTGTGACCGCATAGGGAATCGGGGAAGCGAGGTTCGAATCGAGTCCTCTTGCCGAGAACTTGATGCCGAGCGCCTGCGCAAAGCCGAAGACCAGGCTCGAAAGCATACCGCCGAAGCACTCGCCAGAGCCCATTGCCTGCGCCGCGAGCGCGATAAAGCCGCGTCCTGCGACCATGTCGAGGCTCCAGCCCTGTGCGTAGGACATCGACATGAACGCGCCGCCGAAGCCTGCCATAAGACCCGAGTAGGCGATTGCCGTGTACTTGATTTTCAGCACCGAAACGCCGACGGACGCCGCTGCATTCGGATTTTCGCCCACGGCGCGGATGTTCATGCCGAGGCTCGTCTTATAGAGCATGACGGAGGTCAGAGCGCAGATGAGAAAGGCAAGATAGGTCAGCAGGCTGTGCCCTGAAAGAACGCCGCCCAGGAACGGAATCTTGTTCAGCAGAGGAATCGTGATGTTCGGGATGCAGAGCGTCGAGGTGATCAGACCCGTCGAGGACGCCATTGCCTTGCCTTCGGTGAGGTTCGTAATGACCTTGCACAAAAACAGCGTGCCGCCCGAGCCCATCATGTTGACGGCGATACCGACGAGGGTAATATCCGTCTTCAGCTGGAAGGCAAAAAAGCCCATCATGAGTCCCATCATCGTACCCATCGCGAGCGCGGCGAGTAAGCCCCAGAACCAGCTGCCTGCGTAATAGCTGACAAGAGAGCCGGTCAGCGCGGCAAACATCATGATGCCCTCTAAGCCGATGTTACAGAAGCCTGCCTTTTCTACCACGATTGCGCCGAGCGTTGCGAACAGAATCGGCGCGGAGATGCGCAGAATGGAGAAGAAGAACTCCGGCGTCAGCATCATTTTCAGAAAACTAAGCATTTGCGTGTCCTCCTTCCTTTGCGTCCTCCAGCGCTTTCTTGCGCGCAATTTCCTCCTCGGCGGACTTGACGACGAGCTTCTGCCGGTACTTCGACAGGAACTGCTCTGCCGCGAAGAACAGGAAGATCACGCCCTGAATGATATCGATCAGCTGCGCGGGGACCTTCGCATACGTCGCCATCAGGTCGCAGCCCTTGGAAAGATACGCCATAAAGAACGCCGCGGGGGGAACAAACCATGGGTTATTGCCGGCAAGAATGGCAATGGTAATGCCCGTCCAACCGTAGCCGGGAAGAGAGCTCCAGGAGAAGGTCTTGTATCTGCCCAGCATCTCAATGCCGCCGCCGATGCCGGCGAGGAAGCCGCCGAGGACCTGCGACAGAACGACAATTGCGCCGACCTTCATGCCGGAATACTTCGAGAACGCTTTGTTGATGCCGATCATGCGGATGGCATAGCCCCAGCGGGTGCGGTACATGAAAAGACCGCAGAAGATGACAGCCGCAATGGCAATCAGAAAGCCGACCGAGAGCTTCGAGCCGTCGTCCACCAGCTGCGCGATCTTTGCCGACTCCAGGAACTCATACGACTGAATCTGTCCCTTGGACTTATCGGCAAGATAGGTGTTTAGGACGAACTTGATCAGGTACATGACGATGTAGTTGAGCATCAGCGAGCAAACCATCTCGCTCACGTCCAGCTTGCTCTTGAGAAGCGCCGGAAGCAGCATCATCAAGCCTACGGCGATGCCGCCGAGCAGGATTGCTACGATCGGGTGAAGTCCTGCCGCCATCGGCAGATAGATTGCCGCCATGGCGGTGACGAATGCGCCGAGCATAATGCCGCCCTCCGCGCCCATGTTGAACTGGTTGGCGGAGAACATGATGCAGACCGAAAGACCGGTAAAGATGATCGGAATCATGGAGGCAAGAATGTCGGTCAGGCGCTTGGTTTCAAAGCGCGTACCGTTTTTGCCCATGCGGAACAGCGGTCCTACCAGCATCTGCTTGAGTGCGTCGCCGGTGGACGAGAGCTTTTCCGAGACGCTCTCGCCGTTTGCGCTGATGAAAATCAGAAACGTCGCGACAAGAAGAGCAATGAGAATCGCCAGAAATCCCCGTACAATGGAGAACATCAATTCACGTTTTTTAGTCATGGCAAACCCTCCTGATTTGATCGGCGGACTGCTGCTTGAGACCCAGCATGTACTCGCCCATCTGATCGTCGGTGAGCGCTTTCGTGTCTTCGAAGTATGCCGCGATGTGACCGCCCTGCATGACAATCAGGCTGTCGGAAAGCTCCATGACCTCGTTGAGGTCGGCGGAGACCAGCAGCACCGCAATGCCGGAGCGGGAAAGCTCGACAAGCTTTTTGCGGATGAACTCCGTCGCACCGACGTCGATGCCGCGCGTGGGCTGGTCGGCGAGAATGAGGACGGGGTCGTTGGAGAACTCGCGCGCGACGACGACCTTCTGGATATTGCCGCCGGAGAGCATGCCGACCTGCTGCTTTCTCGACTTGCACAGCACGGTGTATTCTTTGATGAGCCGGTCGGCTTCTTCATGAATCGCCTTCATATTGAACAGCGGGCCTTTGTTGAAGCGCTTGTCCGCGCAGCGGTCGGAGAGGATGTTCTCCTCAATGCTGGCGGTTCCCGCGATGCCGAAGAGCATGCGGTCTTCAGGAACAAGCGAAACGCCGAGCCCCCGGATTTTGTTCTGGCTCAAGCCGAGAATACTCGCACCTTCGACATGGATGGTGCCGGCGTTCGGGGTATTGAAGCCGAAGAGCATGTCGACCAGCTCCTTCTGACCGTTTCCTTCGACGCCTGCGATGCCCAGAATTTCGCCCTTGCGTACATCAAAGGACACCTTGTCGAGCACCTTCTTGTGCCATTCGTTGACGTATTCGAGGTCGCGCACGCGAAGGACCGTGTCGGTCGGTCGGGCTTCGTCCTTCTGCACGTTCAAGATGACGTCGCGCCCGACCATCAGGCGGGAGATTTCTTCCTTGGTCACGTCGCACGTGTTGTAAACGCCCATGGACCTGCCGCCGCGCATGATCGTCAGCCGGTCGGTGATCTCCATGATTTCATTCAGCTTGTGGGAGATGAAGACGATGGTGTAGCCCTGATTCTTGAGGTGAATCAGCTCCTTGAACAGCTCGGTTGTCTCCTGTGTGGTCAGAACCGCGGTCGGCTCGTCGAGAATCAGAATCTTCGCGCCGCGCACAAGGGCTTTGAGAATCTCCACCTTCTGCTTCATGCCGACAGGGATGTCGACGACCTTTGCCTCAGGCTCCACATGCAGGTTAAACCGCTCGGCATACTCCTTCGTGATTTCAACTGCCTTCGCGTGGTCGATGAAAAGCCCCTTCCTGGGTACCATGCCGAGGACCATATTTTCCGCGACCGTCAGGCTCGGGACCAGCATGAAGTGCTGATGGACCATGCCGATGCCGTGGGAGATGGCGACAGAGGGAGAAGAGAGGTTCAGCTTTTCTCCATTGACCCAGATTTCACCGCTCGTCGGCTGCTCCAGACCGAAGAGCATTTTCATAAGCGTCGATTTACCTGCGCCGTTTTCGCCCATCAGTGCATGAATTTCACCCTTGCGCAGGTTGAAATCCACGCCCTGGTTGGCAGCGACGCCGTTGGGATACACCTTGGTAATCCCTTTCATCTGGACGACGAATTCCTCGTCCAAACGACCGGTTTTCTCGTCTGGCATACGATGCGTTCCTCCTGTTTTCTGTGTACTTGCGCTTTCGCGCGGATCTGCTTTCCCTGTGCTTGCGGCGCGCACAAGGACGCTTGGGCGTCCCGCGAGCATAGCGGAAATGAGAAAAGGGGGCTCTTACGAGCCCCCTTGGACAGCTCAGACTGTTCGCTTGTGCAGCAAGCTTACGGACGGACAGAGTCGCGCAGCTCGACTGCCAGATCCTGGTTGGTCAGCGCGGAGTCAACGACGACTTCGCCGTTGAGAATCGCGTTCTGTGCAGCCTCGACAGCAGCCTTCGTCTCAGCGGAGGCGAGCTTGTCGTAGTTCTTATCGGTCACGATGCCGACGCCGCCTTCCGCGATGCCGAGCTCAACGACCTGGCCCCAATAGGTGCGGCCTGCATCCCACTCGTCGAAGAGCCAGACGAGGGAGTTGCCGATGTTCTTCAGACCCGAGGTCAGCGTGATGGCAGCCAGGTCCGGGGAGAAGGTCAGCTCCTGGTCGGAGTCAACGCCGATGAACCATGCCTTGCCGGTCTCAAGAGCAGCTTCGGCAGCGCCGTTGCCGGCGTTACCTGCGACGCCCCAGATGATGTCGCACTTGTTGTCGTTGATCATGGACAGACCGTATTCCTTGGCGATCGCGGTATCGACATAGTCGTTGGTGTAGCGGGTATCAACCTTAATGTCGGGGTTGACGGACTGTGCGCCCTCGATGAAGCCGATCAGGAAGTCGTTGATGACAGGAGAGTCAACGCCGCCGACGAAGCCGACGACTGCGTCCTCGTTGATGTTGGCAATGTTGGTGTCAACGGTCATGCAGGCTGCGAAGACGCCGACGAGGTAGCCCATGTCGTTCTGACGATAGGACAGGTTGACAACGTTCTTGTTTTCGCCGACATAGGTGGTATCGTCAAAAATGGCGTACAGCTGGTCGGGATACTGCGTGGCAACTTCCTTCAGGTAGTCGGGCATCTGGTAGGTGCCGCAGATGATCAGGTCGTAGCCGCCGTCTTCGGAGACGTCGTACAGCGTGGACAGCCACGTGGGCTGGTCTTCGTCGGTGCCGCCCATTTCGATGGTCACATAGTCGATGCGGCCGTCAGCCTTCAGCTGTGCCAGACCTGCTTCGGCAGAGTCGAAGAAGGACTTGTCGCCGAGGTTGCCGTTGACGAGGTAAGCGACGTTGTAAACCTTGCCTTCTTCGGCAGCGGGCTCTTCGGTCGTTTCCTCAGCAGCGGGCTCTTCGGTCTTTTCTTCGGTCGTGGTTTCGGTTGCGGTTTCTTCCGTCGTGGTCTCGGTCGCGGGGGTCTCGGTCTTGGAAGCGCAGGCTACCAGAGAGAAGACCATGACAAGAGCCAGCAGAAGCGCAAGGATCTTTTTCATTTTGGTTCCTCCATTTTGTGTTTTTCGATAAAATCAGTATCCGAAGATACACGTTTATTGTACATACTTTCTACCCGGCTGTCAACACTGCGCAAACGAAAAAAGAGCGTTCCAAAAAAATTTTCAGGCGAAAACCGCTTGACGCGGACGCTTCGCCCCCATTACAATGAAAAAAAGGAGAGATGGATATGGAACAGTTGAAGCTTCCGCTGATCGAACTGCATCTGCATCTGGACGGCGCGATTCCGCCGCAGACCATGTGGGCGCTGGCGCAGGAAAAGGGCGTCCCCATGCCCGCTGAAACGCTCGAAGATTTCCGGCGCTGGCTGATCGAAACGAGCGACTGCGCGGATGTCAATACGTATCTGGCGCGCTTTGAGCTGCCCTTGCAGCTCATGCAGGATGAAAAATCCATTGCCCGCGTGACGAAGGACCTGATGACGGAGCTTTCCCGGCAGGGGCATATTTACGACGAGATTCGCTTCGCCCCGCAGCTTCACAGACGCGAAGGGCTTACGCAGCGGCAGGCAATCGAGGCGGTTCTGGAGGGCAGGCGGCAGGCGCTGACAGAAAACCCGGGCTACGACGCAGGCATTTTGCTCTGCGCAATGTGCATCGGACCCGAGACGGTCAATATGCAGGAGAATCTGGAGACCGTGCGTCTGGCAAAGGAATTTCTTGGGCGCGGCGTCGTGGGCGCAGACCTGGCCGGCGCCGAGGGCATTGTGCCGCTGCGAAGCTTCCATCCGGTATTCGATCTGGCGCGCGAGCTGGGCGTTCCGGCGACGTGCCACGCGGGAGACTCGCAGGGACCGGATACCGCGCGGGACGCGCTTAATTTTGGCGTGACGCGCATCGGGCACGGACATCATATCTATGATGATCCTTCTTTGTGGGAACGCGCGATTGCGCGCGGCGTGACGCTGGAAATTTGCCCGACGAGCAACATTCAGTGCCACACACAGCCGTCTTACCGGGAGCATCCGGCGAAAAAGCTGCTGGACGCCGGGCTGCGCCTTTGCATCAGCACGGACAATATGACCCTCGCCGCCGTAAATCTGGAGGAGGAATACCGCCGCTGTGTGGAGGATATGGGCTTTACGCGGCAGGATCTCGGAAAAATGCTGGCGTTCGCCGCGGAAGCAGCGTTCCTGCCGGAGGAAAAAAAGCGGAAGCTGCTTGCGCGCGTCAGGCAGGCGCTTGCATAAAGACAACCGCATCCCGGAAGCCCGGGGTGCGGTTTTTGTATCCGTTATAAATTGTCGATGGTTTTCTGAAGATACTCGTAGAGCCGCCCGATGTGCAGCCCGTCGACGGTTTTGTGGTTGACCTCGAGGCAGATCGGAAGCATCAGTCTTCCGTTTTGCGCCTGATATTTGCCCCAGCCCACGCGGGGAATGCAGTCGTCCGTGTCCACATGCCGCTCGTTGGTCAAAGACAGCACCGGCAGCCACGGCAGACACGAAATATAAATCAGATCGTCGCGACCTTCGGTTTTTTCGTCATACAGCGCCGTCTGCGTTTGCGCAAGCGCTCTGGCGCGGCGGCAGAAGTCGGCGGGGGAGGACCCTGCCGGCAGCGAGAGGATGCGGAACGCCTCTTCGCCGGGGCGCAGCACCGTGCAGCTGGGCATCAGCTCGTCGAGGACAAACAGCCGCCCTTCGCGGATGCGGATGCAAAACGCCTCCTGCTGCTCCATGCCCTTCGTCAAAAGCCACGAGAGCGTAAAGTAAAACGACAGCCCTTCGCGCTTCGTAAATGCTTTGAGCTGCGTCACATCCAGCGGAAACGAAAGCTGGTAAAACGGCCAGTCACAAGTTTCAAACAGCCCGTAAATATCGCGCCTTGCCCATGCTTGCAGATCAAGCTCCCGCATACTCAGTCCTCCTCCAGAAAGCTTCCGAATTCCTGTACGGTTTTAAAATAGAAGTCGCAGTTTTTGCGCATGAACGCCTCGATTTCCGGCACATCATATGCCCAGCCCGCCGCCGCAAAGTCGACGCCCGCCGCGCGCGCCATGTCATAGCCCGGCTTGAGATCGTCCACCATCAGAAGCTCCGAGGCGGGCAGGGAAAACTGCGCCATGATCTGCTCGAGCGCCCAGGGCGCGGGCTTGCGCTGCTCGGGCGGCAGCTCCCAGCCGTAGATCACGTCCGGCTCGGGAAGACCGTTTTCCCGGTAGTCGCGCACAATCGCGTCTTTCATCGAGTGGGACACCACGGCAAGAATGCCGCCCTGCCGCTTGTGCCGCTCGAGAATCTCGCGCATGCCGGAAAACGCCTGCGGGACGCGGGGTCTTACATAGTTCTGCCAGAAGCGGAACTCATCGTCCAGCTCCTGCGGCGAGAGCCCGATCTCTTCGGTGAAGAACGGGAGAATGCCGGGGTCAAAATTTTTGCGGAAATAGTCTTCGAGCGTGTATGCCTTCGCGTTCGGGCGGACTTCCTTCAAAAATGCACAGAAGCAGGGGAAATGGATGGTGGCGGTGCTGTTGACCAGCGTGTCGTCGTGGTCCAGCACCAGACATTTGTAGCGCATGAGCTTCCTCCAGAATTCGTTTCCACCATTATACCGGTTTCGCGCCGGACGCGCAAGAGACAAAAGCGTGTCGAAGCGGGTCGAACGGTTTTTCTTTGGAATTCTTAATTTTCCGGGAATCAATTTGCCAAGAGAAAAAAAGTGTGCTATACTCAATACATAAAATGCAGGAAGTGTATCCGGAAGAATATTTTGAAAGTTTGTACGAATGGAGGAATCCCGATGAAAAGAAGAAGACGCCGGCAGCAGAGACTGCTGATGCTTGCCGGAGCGGTGGCGCTGCTTGTCATTGTCCTGATTGTGATCATTTCGAGCTGCTCGAAAAAGAACCAGACCGGCGGCATCAACGCGCAGGCGTTCTCCACCGGCTCGGAGCTGGTGCTTCCGCTGAACGCAGAGCTCAACAGCGGCGACTATGTCTCCTACGGCGGATATCATTTTGAAACGAAAACGAAGCTTGCGAAGATGACAAAGCTCATTACCAAGAATAATGAGAACGTCACCGCTACAAACTATGACAACGCCTACGGCGCGGCGGTGCTGTTCACGCGCGACACAGGCTCGGGCGTGGAGAGCTGGTGTCTGTATCAGCAGGACCCGACGCACATCTCCAACTGGTATGTCTTCATGGGCTGCCACCGGGAGGTGTCGATGCCGGACGGCGTTCTGGACATGCTGCTGCCGCTGCACCTGATCTCCGACAGCTATCTGCGCGACAACATGGGAAGCAGGCTGTCTCTTGACACGGCATATGCCTGCGGCGTCAAGAGTGAAGAGGCTACCATGCAGGACCAGTTCAAGGAGTTCTATGCAAATTCCGGGCTCTACAACATGATCACCCTCGACACGGGCTTCATCCTGACCGATAAAGCCTCCGGGCGTGAGGTGGAGTTCAGCTTCGAGGAGGATAGCGAGTCGTCCTGGTTTACCCTCAAGAGCACGATTGCCGAGGAGCCGGAGCCTTCGAGCCGCGTCCAGCTCAGCAGCACCGACGCTGCGAGCGAGCAGGAGCCGGTGGAGCTTTCCGAGGCGGACGCCATTACGCTCAGCACGATTCTCGTGAACGCCAGCTACAAGACTGGCACGACTGCGTCCGAGTATCCCTACAAGGCGACGATGGATGGCGCAGATTACATGCTGGAGCTTACCTGGAAGGACGATACGTGGTCTGCCTCCGTGCAGAACGGCGACCAGACCGCGCGTCTGACGACCAAGCAGGCATGCACCGTCGCGGCAATCTTCGGCTCGAATTACGTAATGAATCTTGATAAAGACGAGAGCGTCTGGCCGGCGGATGCCGGAACCGTAACCCCGATGGGCACGTGCATGGTTACGACCAACGACGTGAACGTCCGCTCGCAGCCCTCGACCGATGGGGACGTTCTCATGACGATGCTCGAGAGCAGCGCCGTTGCTGTCTGCGGTCAGACCGAAAACGGCTGGTACCAGATCGTCTACAACGACAAGTTTGCCTACATGTCCGCGCAGTACCTCAAGGCGGCGGAATAAAGCGAAACCCAATACAGACAAAAGCAGCCCTGACCATTGGTCAGGGCTGCTTTTTGTTTTTATGCACCGAGGAGAGTTTTGAGGTCCTCTTCCGGGGTTGTGGTCGGAGTAAGGTGATAGTGTTCAGTAAGGTAGGAGAGCACGTTTGGCGAGAGAAACGCCGGAAGCGTGGGACCCAGGCGGATGTTCTCAATGCCCAGATGCAGAAGCGTCAGCAAAATCGCGACCGCCTTCTGCTCATACCAGGACAGAACCATCGAAAGCGGCAGCTCGTTGACGCTGCAATGGAAGGCGTCAGCCAGTGCGAGGGCAATCCGGATGGCACTGTAGGCGTCGTTGCACTGCCCGATGTCCAGAAGACGCGGGATGCCGCCGATCGTGCCGAGGTCGAGATCGTTGAAGCGGAACTTGCCGCAGGCGAGCGTCAGAATGACCGTGTCCTTCGGTGCGTTTTTTACAAACTCGGTGTAGTAATTTCTGCCCGGGCGCGCGCCGTCGCAGCCGCCGACCAGGAAGAAATGGCGGATGGCGCCGGATTTTACGGCGTCAATGATCTGCGGCGCAGCAGAAAGAACTGCGTTTGCCGCAAAGCCGGTTGTGACCGTGCTGCCGCCGTTGATGCCGGTGAAGTGCTGGTCCTGCGCATAGCCGCCGAGGCGGATGGCATGCTCGATGAGCGCGGAGAAGTCCTTGTCCTTTCCGATGTGCTTCATGCCGGGATAGCCGACGACGGAGGTCGTGTAGACGCGGTCAGCATAGCTGTCTTTCGGCGGCATGAGACAGTTTGTGGTAAAAAGCACCGGCGCGGGGATGCTTGCAAACTCTTTCTGCTGGCTCTGCCACGCGGTGCCGAAATTGCCCTTGAGCTGCGGGTGCTTTTTCAGCTCCGGATAGCCGTGCGCGGGCAGCATCTCGCCGTGCGTGTAGACGTTGACGCCCTTGCCGTCGGTCTGTTCGAGCAGCAGCTTCAGATCGCGCAGATCATGACCGGAGACGACGATAAACGGACCTTTTTCAATTGTCAGCGGCACCTGCACAGGCACGGGATTGCCGAACGTTTCGGTGTTCGCCCGGTCCAGCAGCGCCATGCACGCAAGGTTCTTTTCACCGACCTCCAGAACGAGCGGCAAAAGCTCTTCCATGCCCCAGTCCTCGCCAACGGCAAACAGCGCCCTGGCAAAGAAGCGGCTGAGGTCTTCGTCCTCATAGCCCAGCACATAGGCGTGGTGGGCGTACGCTGCCATGCCGCGCACGCCGAAGAGGATGAGCGACTTGAGGCTGCGGATGTCCGCCTGCGCAGACCAGAGCTTTTGCATGTCGTAGTCATCGTTGTGACCGCAGGGACTTTGGCAGCAGCTGCAGTCCGGGACCAGACGGCGTGTTTCTTCGTGGACGCGGCGGGTGAAGGCTTCGATGTCTTCGGCGCTGAAATTGACGTTGGTGAGCGTGGCAAACAGGGCGCTGATCATCAGATGCCAGGTGTCCTTTGTGGGCTGGGCGTTCGTTGTCGCGCGCGCCAGACCAATGAGCGCGCCCGTGAGCGCATCCTGCAAATTGGCGACGTCCGCCGTCTTTCCGCATACGCCGCGGGAGCCTGTGCAGCCGGAGCAGCCGGCAGTCTGCTCGCACTGATAGCAAAACATGTTGTCCATTTGAGAACCTCCTGTTTTTGTGTTTGCTTGTGGGATCAGTATAACGGACCGATCGGGGATAGTATGTTCGTTTTCCAACAAAAAACACAAAAACGTTAGGGTGCATTCTTTCAGCTGGCGATGTGACCGGCAGCGAAGAATTTTTGCGCTGAGCAAGACATTTTTTCGCAGGAATACTGACGTATTTCAAGGAAAAATGACGCAGCGCAGCGTGAAAAGGCCCGCTGTCCGGGTGCGTTGACAGTTGGAAGAATACACCCTGGAAAACACCCGCCGCAGGCAGCCAGTTTTCACGAGAATTATGCCAGATGCAGACCGGAAACCCACGCCTTGAGGTCGGCTTCCGAGCTGGACGCGCGCAGGACCTTGCCGTCCAGAACCGCTGCGCCGGGGCAGCTGGGAGCGAGAATCTTCGCGGTTTTGCCCATCGAGCTTCCGCCGGAGGTGGCGAAGGGGACGACGGTCTTGCCGCTTAAATCGCAGCTTTCCAGGAACGTCTCGATGATGTGCGGCGCTTCATACCACCAGATGGGGAAGCCCACGAAAACGGTATCGTACTGCGCGCAGGAGGACAGCGTTTCCGCCATCGCGGGGCGGGAGGACTTGTCCTGCATTTCGATCGTTGACCGGCTGGTCTGGTCCATCCAGTCGAGATCCCTGCTTGTGTAGGGCGTGACGGGCTTGATTTCAAAAAGGTCCGCGCCCGTAGCGGACGCCAGCGTCTTGGCAAGCCTTGCCGTGACGCCGCTTGCGGAAAAATAGGCGACGAGAACTTTTGACATGATAAAAACCTCCTGTGAAAATAATCAGAGCTTCGGATATGCTTCGTCCGTAACGGGCTCGCACCACTCGTTGGACGTTTCCGTGCCGGGGACCTCGACCGCCAGATGCGAGAACCAGCTGTCCGGCGCAGCGCCGTGCCAGTGCTTGACCTCGGGCGGAATGTTTACCACGTCGCCGGGGACGAGCAGCTGCGCGGGCTTGCCCGCTTCCTGATAGTAGCCTCGCCCCGCCACGCAGACGAGAATCTGCCCGCCGCCGGTTTTCGCATGGTGGATGTGCCAGTTGTTGCGGCAACCTGGCTCAAAGGTAACATTGTAGATGCCAACCTGGGAGCTTGAGACCGGCGCAAGATAGCTTTTGCCGGTAAAATAGGCTGCATACGCATCGTTCGGCGCACCGATGGGAAAGACCATGGAAGCTGCGTGCGCCGCCATCTCATCTGCGGGCGCGTCTTCCTCTGCCCAGACCGCTTTTGCCATGTTGAACGCCGCCCACGCTTTCGGCCAACCGGCGTAGAACGCCGCGTGCGTCAGAATTTCAGCGATTTCCGTTTTGGAGATGCCGTTTTTCTTTGCGCTCATCAGGTGATACTGAAACGACGAATCGACCAGACCCTGCGCCATCAGACAAACCACGGTCACAAGGCTCCGGTCGCGGAGACTGAGCTTGTCCTCCCGGCTCCAGACCTCGCCGAACAGTACGTCGTCATTGAGCGCGGCAAACTTCGGCGCAAACGTTCCGAGCCGTTCGCGTCCTGCCGTCTGTTTTACTGCCATAGCAAATACCTCCAGTCGTGCTTGTTGATTCGTATATTATATTCCTCGGGCAGACATTCGTCAAATGCCCGGCAGCTATCCGGAAAAACAGCCATTGGGCATTGCTGCGTGCTGCACCGGATGCGAAAAAGAAGACGGAATTCGGCGGGCAGGGGGCTTTTCAGAACGCCCTTCTTTTGCTATACTGAAAAAAGATTACACAGAGGGAGGAGCTTTCATGCATCAGATTACTTTCGGCAAAACCGGACTGGTTCTGGAGAAAAACGGCTTCGGCTGCCTGCCCATCCAGCGCATCAGCGAGCGGGAGGCGGTCGCGCTCTTACACAAGGCGTATGACGGCGGCATCAACTTCTTCGACACTGCGCGCGCGTATTCCGACAGCGAGCAGAAGGTCGGCGCGGCATTTTCCGCGATGCGTGATCAAATTGTCCTTGCGACGAAGACCGCCGCGCAGAATGCAGAGGAGTTCCGGGAGGATTTGGAGACCAGCCTTCGCACCTTGAAGACCGACTACATCGACATTTATCAGTTCCACAATCCGGCGTTCTGTCCGAAGCCGGACGGAGACGACGGGCTCTACGATGCGGCGCTGGAGGCGAAAAAGCAGGGAAAAATCCGTCATATTGCCATCACAAACCACCGCCTTGCCGTGGCGCATGAGGCGATTGACTCCGGGCTTTATGACTCGCTGCAGTTCCCGTTCAGCTATCTTGCCGGCGAGCAGGAGCAGGCGCTGGTGAGAAAGTGCCGCAAAAAGAATATGGGCTTTATCGCGATGAAGGGCATGGCAGGCGGTCTGATTCGCGACGGCTTTACCGCGGCGGCATGGATGGCGCTGCAGGAGGGCGTTGTGCCGATCTGGGGCGTACAGCGCGAGCGGGAGCTGGACCAGTTTTTGCAGTGTATCCGCGAGGGTGCGGCGCTGACGCCGGAGCGCCAGGAAAGAATCGAGCGCGACCGGAAGGAGCTTTGCGGCGAGTTCTGCCGCGGCTGCGGCTACTGCATGCCGTGTCCGGCAGGCATTGAGATCAACCAGTGCGCGCGGATGTCTCTGATGCTCCGACGCGCGCCCGCGCAGGAGTGGCTGACCGACGAGTGGCAGCAGAAAATGCACCGGATCGAGAATTGCAAGCACTGCGGGCATTGCACGTCGAAGTGCCCCTACGGGCTCAACACGCCCGAGCTTCTGCAGGCGAACTACAACGACTACTGGCAGGTCCTCGCGCAGAGCAAAGAAGAAAAGTAACGGCGAAAGCCCGGCAGCGCCGGAGCCTGCGGACCGTTGAAAGGATTCACAGCAATGACAAAAATCTTATTCGTTTGCCACGGCAACATCTGCCGCAGTCCGATG